>NZ_JBIVLH010000003.1:0-204634 GCF_044751185.1 Streptomyces sp. NPDC088733 | reverse complement strand
CTTTCGGCACCGGCGCGCCCTTTGGCTCGCTCACGGGCTGTAGGGGTGGGCCTGCGGGCACTTGGATTCTGCGGCGGTGGCCGGCGGTGCCGGTCGCCCGGGGGAGGGGCGCTCTGGTCCGGTGCCGACGCTTCTTGACGCTGCGCTTCCTCGTTGCTCGGTCGCTGGGTCTCGTCGCTTTCGGCACCGGCGCGCCCTTTGGCTCGCTCACGGGGGTGGGGGTGGGCCCTTGGGCATGGCGAAGCGTGGGGCGGGGCTGCTTTCAAGGGCGCGGGCGTGGGCGGGAGCGGCAAATGAGATCCAAAAGCCCTGACCCACAGGCCACGGGGTGGTTAGTGTGACGGCGTGACGCAGCCTTCGTACCTCCGCTTTCCGCATCTGCACGGCGACCTGATCACCTTCACCGCCGAGGACGACGTCTGGGCGGCCCCGCTCGACGGTGCCGGCCGGGCGTGGCGCGTGAGTGCGGACAACATGCCGGTCGCCCACCCGCGGTTCTCGCCGGACGGGGAACACGTGGCCTGGAGCTCGACGCGCGACGGGGCGCCGGAGGTCCATGTGGCGCCGGTCGACGGCGGCCCGTCGAAGCGGCTGACGTACTGGGGCGCCGGGCGCACCCTCGTGCGGGGCTGGACGGCCGACGGCGAGGTGCTGGCCATCAGCCCGCAGGGGCAGGCGTCGTCGCGCCGGAGCTGGGCGTGGGCGGTCCCGCTGGACGGGGGGCCGGCCCGGCAGCTGCCGTACGGGCCGGTGGGGGACGTCGCGTACGGGCCGGACGGCGCCGTGCTGCTGCTGTCGGCCACGATGGGCCGCGAGGCGGCGGCCTGGAAGCGCTACCGCGGCGGCACGGCGGGCAAGCTGTGGATCGACCGCACGGGGAGCGGGGAGTTCGAGCGGGTCCACGCGGATCTGGACGGCAACCTGGAGTGCGCGATGTGGGTGGGGGACCGCCTGGCGTTCCTCTCCGACCACGAGGGCGTGGGCGGGCTCTATTCGAGCCTTCCCGACGGGAGCGACCTGCGGCGGCACACCGCCGTGGAGGAGGGCGGCTTCTACGCGCGGCAGGCCACGACCGACGGCACCCGGGTGGTGTACACCAGCACCGGGCGGCTGTTCCTGCTGGACGACCTCGACGGCGCCGAGGCCCGCCCGCTGGAGGTGCGCCTGGGCGGCCAGCGCACGGATCTGCAGCCGCATCCCGTGCACGCCGGCAGCCATCTCGGTGACGCGCGCCCGGACCACACCGGCCGCGGCAGCGCCGTCGAGGTGCGCGGCACCACGCACTGGGTCACCCACCGCGGCGGTCCCGCGCGGGCGCTGGCCGCCGAGCCGGGGGTGCGCACCCGGCTGCCGCGGGTGTTCGGCGGCGAGGGCGACCAGCAGGTCGTGTGGGTGACGGACGCGGAGGGCGAGGACGCGCTGGAGATCGCGCCCGCCGCGGGCGGGGTCCCCGCGCCGCGCCGGCTGGCCGCGGGGCGGCTCGGCCGCGTCCTGTCGCTGGCCGTGTCGCCCGACGGCCACCGGATCGCGGTCGCCTCGCACGACGGCCGGGTGCTGCTGGTCGAGGCGCAGACCGGCGAGGTGCGCACGGTCGTGGAGAGCGCGTACGGTCACGCCCGCGGCCTGGCCTTCTCGCCGGACTCCGCGTGGCTGGCCTGGTCGCAGCCGGGGCGGGAGCCGCTGAGCCAGCTCAAGCTGGCGTCCACCGCCGATCTGACCGTCGTCGACGCGACGCCGCTGCGCTTCAACGACTTCTCGCCCGCCTTCACCGCCGACGGCAAGCACCTGGCCTTCCTGTCCGAGCGGTCCTTCGACCCGGTCTACGACGAGCATGTCTTCGACATGGCCTTCCTCGCGGCCTGCCGCCCGCACCTGATCACTCTTGCCGCCACCACCCCCTCGCCGTTCGGCCCGCAGCTCCACGGCCGGCCCGTCGACTCCTCGGCGGAGGACAAGGACGGCGACGACCGCGGCCAGGACGAGGCCAAGAACCCCAAGGGCGAGTCCCGCAAGGAGGACGGCGAGGAGCGTCCCCGCGTCCCCGCCACCCGGGTCGACGTCGAGGGCCTGGCCGACCGGATCGTGCCGTTCCCGGTCGAGGCGGCCAGGTACTCCACGCTGCGCGCGGCCAAGGACGGCGTCCTGTGGCTGCGCCACCCCGTGCGGGGCGTGCTCGGCGCGAGCCTCGCGTCCCCGGAGTCGGAGCCGCCGTCCAGCGTGCTGGAGCGGTACGACCTCAAGCAGTTGCGGGTGGAGGAGATCGCCGACGACGCGGACGACTACGCGGTCAGCGGTGACGGCAACAAGGTGCTGGTCTCCTCCGGGAACCGGCTGCGGGTGGCCGCCGCCGACCACAAGTCCACGCCCTCCGAGGACGATTCGGACAGCAATGTGACGGTGGACCTGTCCCGGGTCCGCGTCACCGTCGACCCGCACGCCGAGTGGCGCCAGATGTACGACGAGGCGCACCGCCTCATGCGCGACAACTTCTGGCGTGCCGACATGGGCGGCATCGACTGGGACGGCGTGCGCGACCGCTACCGCCCGGTGCTGGACCGCGTCGCCACCCACGACGACCTGACCGACCTGCTGTGGGAGGTGGCCGGCGAGCTCGGCACCTCGCACGCGTACGTCAGCCCGTCCGGCGGGCGCGTCGACTCCCTGTACCGGCAGGGCCTGCTCGGCGCCGATCTCGTGCGTGACGAGGACGGCGTCTGGCGGATCGGGCGCGTGCTGCCCTCGGAGACCTCCGACCCGCGCGCCCGTGCCCCGCTGGCCGCGCCCGGGGTCGCGGTGCGGGCCGGGGACGCGATCCTCGCGGTCGACGGCCGGCCCGTGGACCCGGTGGCCGGGCCCGGCCCGCTGCTGATCGGGACCGTGCGCAAGCCCGTCGAGCTGACGGTGGCGCCGGCCGACGGGAGCGCCCCGCGGCATGTGGTGGTCGTGCCCATCCCGGACGAGGAGCCGCTGCGGTACCACGACTGGGTCGCCGGGCGGCGTGCCCACGTCCGTGAGGCCTCGGACGGCCGGCTGGGCTATGTGCACGTACCCGACATGGTGGGTTCGGGCTGGGCGCAGCTCCACCGCGACCTGCGGGTCGAGGTCGCCCGCGAGGGGCTGATTGTGGACGTCCGGGAGAACCGCGGCGGCCACACCTCGCAGCTCGTGGTCGAGAAGCTCGCCCGCCGTGTTGTCGGCTGGGACCTGCCGCGCGGGCTGCCCGCGTTCACCTACCCCATGGACGCCCCGCGCGGCCCGGTCGTCGCGGTCGCCAACGAGTTCTCCGGTTCGGACGGCGACATCGTCAACGCGGCCATCAAGGCGCTCGGGATCGGGCCCGTGGTGGGCACCCGGACCTGGGGCGGGGTCATCGGCATCGACTCCCGCTACCACCTGGTGGACGGCACGCTGGTGACCCAGCCGAAGTACGCGACCTGGATGGAGGGCGTCGGCTGGGACCTGGAGAACCACGGTGTCGACCCGGACGTCGAGGTCCCGCAGACGCCGCAGGACTGGGCGGCCGGCCGCGACCCGCAGCTCGACACCGCGATCCGTCTCGCCCTCGACGCGCTCGCGGAGAACCCGGCGCGGACGGCGCCGCCGCTGCCGTGACCCCGGCTCCGCCGGGGCACCGGTAGCATGCCCGTACCGATCAACGAAGCGACCCACGACGTGCCGGAGGCGCCACGGTGGCGGGAGAACCGCAGGCGGACTGCCTGTTCTGCAAGATCGTCGCGGGGAGCGTGCCCGCGACCGTCGTCCGCGAGACGGCGACGACGGTCGCGTTCCGCGACATAAACCCGCAGGCGCCGACGCATGTGCTGGTGATCCCCAAGGCGCACTACCCGGACGCGGCCTCCCTCGCGGTGGCCGAGCCGCAGTTGGCCGCCGACGTGCTGCGCGAGGCGGGCGAGGTGGCGGCCGGGGACAAGGTGGACGGGACCGGCTACCGGATCGTCTTCAACACCGGGTCGGGCGCGGGCCAGACGGTCTTCCACGCCCACGCGCACGTGCTCGGCGGGCGCGGCCTGGACTGGCCCCCGGGATAACGGCCCGTGTCCGCACGCGAACTCGTCGTCCTGGGCACGGCCAGCCAGGTCCCGACACGGCACCGCAACCACAACGGCTACTTCCTGCGCTGGGACGGCGAGGGCATCCTCTTCGACCCCGGCGAGGGCACCCAGCGCCAGATGCTGCGCGCCGGGGTGGCCGCGCACGACCTGACCCGGCTGTGCGTCACGCACTTCCACGGCGACCACAGCCTGGGCCTGGCCGGGGTGATCCAGCGGATCAACCTCGACCGGGTGCCGCACCCCGTGACCGCCCACTACCCCGCGTCGGGGCGGCACTTCTTCGACCGGCTCCGCTACGCGACGGCGTACCGCGAGACGGTGAAGCTGCGCGAGGAGCCGGTGTCCGGCGAGACCGCCGTCCTGACCGACGGCGCCTTCCGGCTGGAGGCGCGCCGGCTCTCCCACCCCGTGGAGGCGTACGGCTACCGGCTCGTCGAGCCGGACGGCCGGCGCATGCTGCCGGACCGGCTCGCGGCGTTCGGCATCAGCGGACCCGCGGTCGGCCGTCTCCAGCGCGACGGCGAGGCCGACGGCGTCACCCTGGCCGAGGTCAGCGAGGTGCGGCCGGGCCAGCGCTTCGGCTTTGTGATGGACACCCGGTTGTGCGACGCGGTGTACGCGCTCGCGGACGGCTGCGACCTGCTGGTCATCGAGTCCACCTTCCTCGACGAGGACGCCTCCCTCGCCGAGGAGCACGGGCATCTGACGGCTGGTCAAGCGGCGCGGGTGGCGGCCGAGTCCGGGGTCCGCCATCTGGTGCTCACCCATTTCTCCCAGCGCTACACCGACCCCGAGGCCTTCGAGCGGCAGGCCCGCGGCGCCGGCTTCGCGGGGGAGCTGACCGTCGCGCAGGACCTCGGCCGGGTCCCGGTGCCGCGCCGCCGCTGACCCGCCGCGGGCCGGTTCGCACCGCTGTGACCTGTACCGTTGCCGGGTGACGATCCCGAAGGCCGAACTCCATCTGCACATCGAAGGCACCCTCGAACCGGAGCTGGCGTTCGCCCTCGCCGAGCGCAACGGGGTCACGCTGCCGTTCGCGTCGGCGGACGAATTGCGCCGGGCGTACGCCTTCGACGACCTGCAGTCGTTCCTCGACCTGTACTACGCGCTGATGGCCGTGCTCCGCACCGAGCAGGACTTCGCCGACCTCGCCGACGCCTACCTGGCGCGGGCCGCCGCGCAGGGGGTGCGGCACGCGGAGATCTTCTTCGACCCGCAGGCGCACACCGCGCGGGGGGTGCCGATCGGGACCGTCGTGGAGGGCCTGGCACGGGCGCTGGACGCCGGCCGGGAGCGGCACGGCGTGAGCACACGGCTGATCATGTGCTTCCTGCGCGACGAGTCCGCCGCGTCCGCGTGGGAGACCTTCGAGGCCGCCCGGCCCCATCTGCACCGCATCGCGGCGGTCGGGCTGGACTCGGCCGAGGTGGGCCATCCGCCGTCGAAGTTCCGCGAGGTCTACGCGGCGGCCGCGGAGGCGGGGCTCCGGCGTGTGGCGCACGCCGGGGAGGAGGGCCCGCCCGCTTACGTACGGGAGGCCCTGGACGTGCTCGGTGTGGAGCGGATCGACCACGGCATCCGCAGCATGGAGGACCCGGAGCTGGTCGCCCGGCTGGTGCGCGACCAGGTCCCGCTGACCGTCTGCCCGTTGTCCAACGTGCGGCTGCGCTGCGTGCCCGCCCTGGCGGAGCACCCGCTGCCCGCGATGCTCGACGCGGGGCTGCTGGTCACCGTCAACTCCGACGACCCGGCCTACTTCGGCGGGTACGCCGGCGACAACTTCGACGCCCTGCGCGACGCGCTCGGCCTCGACGAGGACACCCTGCGGCGCCTGGCGCGCAACTCCTTCCACGCCGCCTTCCTGGACGACGAGGAGGACCTGCGCGCCCGCTATCTCGCCGAAGTGGACGCGTACGTCTTCTGAGTTCCTTTCCCGTTCCGGGGGCAGGCGTTCTGAGTACGCGCACTCATGCGGACGGCGTCCGCCGGACGGAGCATGGACTCATGGGAAAGCACCCGATACGGCCCCTGGCGGCCGTCACGCTGATCGTTTCGGTACCGGTCGCCGTCTGGGGCCTGCTGGGCCGGCAGGACGCCGCCGGCTTCCGCCCCTCCGAACTCGACTACCTGGTGCGGCCCTTCGACATCCCGGCCGGTGTGGAGACCGGCCTGGGCGTCGCGGCGGCGGTGCTGGCCGTGGCTGCCGCGACCGTGCTGGGGCTCGCCTCGCGGCGACCCGGGCCGGAGCGGTTCGACGGACGGTGGTGGCAGGTGCTCGGCCCGCTGGTGGCGGCCGGAGCGCTGGCCGGTGCGGGCTGGCGGGTCGTGACCGCGGGCGGCATCGGCGCCAACATCGGCGCCGGGCTGGTGATCCTGTTCGGCGGCCCGCTCGTCGCCGCGCTGCTGGCCTGGTCGGCGGGGCGCGGTCTGTGGCTGGCCCGCGCGGGGCGCCGCGGCCCCCGTCCGCCGCGCGGCGGCACGGGCGGCGCGGGCTGGCGGCCGGTGCCCCGCGAGGGTGTGTGACGACCGCATAGCTGACGCATCGTCAGTTGCGGCTTCCGCCGTGCCGGCTCGCGTGCCGTCCGGCCTCCCGCCCCCGCCGGCGCGCCGCCTTCGACAGGGCCGCGCCGGCGCCGAACAGCACCGCACCGCCGCCGAACGCGGCGAACCCCAGCGGTGCCTTCGGCGCTCCCCACAAGTGCTCGGCGAAGGGGTCGGGCGGCACCGCGGCGCTGCCCGTGCCGCCCAGGAGGCCGAGGATCAGGGACACCCAGATCACGAACCCGGCGAGCGCGACGAGCACGCCCAGCACCATCAGGGCGCGGCCCGGCCCCTGCCCCGGGGCGGCGACCGCGCCGTCCGGGTCGTCGTCCGGGTCGTCGTACGGACCGGCGTACGCCGCGTCAGGGACCTCCGGGCCGTCCGCCGCGGGCTCCGGCGGATCGTCCCGGTAGAGGTCGCGGCCCACCAGGAACTGCTCGTGCGCCGAGACGTACCGCCGCGTGCGGCCGCGCGGGGCCGGGCCGCGGACGTCGCCGAGGTCGACGGCCACCGAGGGCGCGGCGGGCGGCGGGGGGTCGTCGGGAGCGGACCCGTCAGGGTCCTGTCCGGCCGGCTCCCGTTCCGGCTCGCGTCCCGGCGGCGCCTCCCGGTCGCCGCCCGAGGCCACCGACAGCCGCAGTTCGACATGCCCGATCCGCATCAGGTCCCCGTCCCGCAGCGGCCGCGGCGCCATGAGGCGGTCCCCGTTGAGGAACGTGCCGTTGGTCGAGCCCAGGTCGGCGAGGACGACATGGCTCCCGGCACGGTTCATCGCCGCGTGCCGCCTGCTGATCCCCTCGCCGTCGAGCCGGATGCCGCTCCCGGGCAGTCTGCCGATCTCGCAGTACCCGGCCGGGACGTCGTAGACGGTCCCCTCGTCCGGCCCGGACGTGACGATCAGCCGCGGTGGTGAAGCCGAAGGTCCGGGCATGTTCAGCCCCCGCCGTTCGTCCGCTTTCCTTCATGATCCGCCCGAGTGTCCGAACGGACAAACGCATATGGGCGGGGGCCGTCGCGCGTACGATCGTCCGAACGACACCAGGTCGGGAGGAACCCCGGGTGGAAGACCAGCCCGTCCTCGATCCGCTGGCCGCCGTGCGCGCCGCGGACGACCCGGAGACCGATGTGTACCTGACCGGCACGGTCTTCCTGGACATCATCTTCACCGGTCTCGACACCGCGCCCGTGCGCGGCACCGAGTCCTGGGCCCGCGGCATGGGCTCCAGCCCCGGCGGGGTCGCCAACATGGCCACCGCGCTGGCCCGGCTCGGCCTGCGCACCTGCCTGGCCGCCGCCTTCGGCGACGACATGTACGGCGACTACTGCTGGGACTCCCTCGCCGAGGGGGAGGACATCGACCTGGCGCCCTCCCGGAGGATTCCCGGCTGGCACTCGCCGGTCACCGTCTCCATGGCGTACGAGGGCGAGCGGACCATGGTCAGCCACGGCCACGAGGCCCCGCCGCCGGAGGAGGCGGCCCCGGTGTGCCCGCCGCCGAGCCGGGCTTGTGTGGCCTCGCTGGTGCCCGGCCGGCCGCGGCAGGAGTGGATCGGGCACGCCGCCCGGCACGGCAGCCGGGTCTTCGCCGACGTCGGCTGGGACGAGTCCGGCCGCTGGGACCCCTCCGACCTGAGCGATCTGGAGCACTGCGAGGCGTTCCTGCCCAATGCGGCGGAGGCGATGGCCTACACCCGCACCGACTGCCCCCGGGCCGCCGCCCGCAAGCTGGCGGAGCTGGTGCCGCTGGCGGTGGTGACGCTCGGCCCCGAGGGCGCCTACGCGGTGGACTCCGGTTCCGGGCAGTGCGCGCAGGTGCCCGCGCTCGACGTGGAGGCGCTCGACCCGACGGGGGCGGGCGACGTCTTCGTCGCGGCCTTCGTGACCGGCACGCTCGCCGGCTGGGCGCTGGACGACCGCCTGTCCTTCGCCTGCCTGGCCGCCGCGCTGTCGGTGCAGGAGTTCGGCGGCTCGCTGTCGGCACCCGGCTGGATCGAGATCGCCGCGTGGTGGCAGCACGCCAAGGCCTACGACGACCAGGACCGCACGGCGCTGCGCCGCTACGCCTTCCTGGACGACCTGCTCCCCACCGGCACCCGCCGCTGGCCGCTGCGCCGTGCGGTGCCGACGATCGGCTTCCGGCCGTACCGCTGAGCGGGTCGCCTCACGCGACCATGCGGGGCAGCGCGCCGGCCCCGTCGGCGCGATCCGCGAGCGCGACCTACGACGCGCCGTACGCCGACAGGCCGGTGCGCGGTTCCGGACCCGTTCGAGCAGGGCGTATCCGGGCGGGCGCCGAATCGACGGAGCGGACAGCAGGGTGATCGCCGCCACCTCCCGGCGACAGACCGCGGACCGTACGGGCCGCCGCGGGTGGGGGCGAGGACGATCCCCTGCGCATCGGCGACGATCACCGGTGAGGCCCCTCGTCGAGGGGGCCCAGCAGGTCGTCGAGCGTGTAGTCGGCCGTCGCAGACTTCCGGGCACGGGCCAGTACGTCGTCGGGCGTCGGCGTTCGCGCCTGCGAGATCAGCCATTGGCGCAGGTAATCCTCGAGGGACTGGTGCGCCGCGAGCGCGCGGTGCCCGAGCGCGCGGTGCACGTCGTCGGGGACGTCCGTGATCCGGATGTTCGCCATGCCGCCACGCTGGCATGCCGCAGGCCTCCCCGCCCGCGTATCGCCCTCGGGTTCACACCCTGCGCTGAAGCACCTGCCCCGGCCAGGGGTCGCCCCCGGCCCGCGGCACGGTGAACGGTTCCGCCCGGGTGAAGCCCAGCGCCTCGTACTGCCGCACGAGCCGCCCGTTGCCGCCCGCGTAGCAGTCGACCCGCAGCAGGCCCACGCCCCGGCGGCGGGCCTCGGCGACCGCGTCGTCGACCAGCGCGGCGCCGATGCCGCTCCCGGAGCGCGCGCGGTCGGTGACCAGCAGCCGGATGTACAGCTCGGGCTCGCCGGCCGGTGGCGTGAACTGCGGGGGCTCCTCGGCGAGCACGCACACACCGGCGACCTCGCCGCCCACCTCGGCGACGCGCAGCAGGTACTCCTCGGTGTACCGGCGGGTCCGGTCGACGGCCGCCGGGCGGGACGACCACGGCTCGGTGCCCCACTGCCCGGTGCGGCCGCGCGCGGTGAGCCAGGCGACGGCGCCGTCGAGCAGGGCGAGCGTGGCACTGAGGTCGCCGGGGCCTCCGGTGCGGATCTGCATGGCGCAGTTCTACCCGTCGTGTGACGCAGCGTAAAACCCCTCGGCACGTCCGTCGCACCGACGTACCCTTGAACCCCAAGCCCAGTGGTATGTCGAAGAGCAGAAGGCGGGATGAGCAGGCCGAAGTGCCTGGCCCATGACACAGACACCGACAACGCAGCAACCGCAGGCGAGCGCCCACTTCGTCGTACCGGCCAAGCACCCCATGGTGACTGTCCTGGGGTCCGGCGACTCGCTCCTGCGCGTGATCGAGAAGGCGTTCCCGGCCGTCGACATCCATGTACGAGGCAATGAGATCAGCGCGACCGGCGAATCGGCCGACGTCGCCCTGGTCCAGCGCCTGTTCGACGAAATGATGCTGGTGCTGCGCACCGGACAGCCGATGACGGAGGACGCCGTGGAGCGGTCGATCGCCATGCTCCGCCAGGACAGCGGAGACGACGGCCTGGAGGAGACCCCTTCCCAGGTCCTGACCCAGAACATCCTGTCCAGCCGGGGCCGCACGATCCGCCCCAAGACGCTGAACCAGAAGCGCTATGTCGACGCCATCGACAAGCACACGATCGTCTTCGGGATCGGCCCGGCGGGCACCGGCAAGACCTACCTGGCGATGGCCAAGGCCGTCCAGGCCCTGCAGTCCAAGCAGGTCAACCGGATCATCCTGACCCGTCCCGCCGTCGAGGCCGGCGAGCGGCTCGGCTTCCTGCCGGGCACGCTCTACGAGAAGATCGACCCGTACCTGCGCCCGCTGTACGACGCGCTGCACGACATGGTCGACCCCGACTCCATCCCGCGCCTCATGGCGAGCGGGACGATCGAGGTCGCCCCGCTGGCGTACATGCGCGGCCGTACGCTCAACGACGCGTTCATCATCCTCGACGAGGCGCAGAACACCAGCGCCGAGCAGATGAAGATGTTCCTCACCCGGCTCGGCTTCGACTCCAAGATCGTCATCACCGGCGACGTCACGCAGGTCGACCTCCCGGGCGGCACGAAGAGCGGCCTGCGCCAGGTCGTGGACATCCTGGACGGTGTCGAGGACGTGCACTTCTCGCGCCTGACGAGCACCGATGTCGTACGCCATAAGCTGGTCGGGCGCATCGTGGACGCCTACGAGCGCTACGACGACCTCAACGGCAACCGAAACGGCAACGGAAAGTAGCCACCGAAGCACTATGGCGATCGACGTCAACAACGAATCCGGCTGGGATTTCGACGAGGCGGCTGTGCTCGACATCAGCCGCTACGCCCTGCAGCACATGCGCATCCATCCGCTGTCCGAGCTCTCGGTCATCGCGATCGACGCCGACGCCATGGAGCAGCTGCACATCCAGTGGATGGACGAACCGGGCCCCACCGACGTCATGTCCTTCCCGATGGACGAACTGCGTCCCGGGAAGGACGACGAGGAGCCCCCGCAGGGCCTGCTCGGGGACATCGTGCTCTGCCCCGAGGTGGCCAAGCAGCAGGGCGCGGCGGCCGCGACGAAGCACTCCATGGACGAGGAGCTCCAACTGCTCACCGTCCACGGGGTGCTGCACCTGCTCGGCTACGACCACGACGAGGCCGACGAGAAGGCCGAGATGTTCGGCCTGCAGAAGGCCATCCTCGACGGCTGGCGCGCCGAGCGCGGCATCCAGGGCCCCTCCCCGGCCCCGACCACCACCCACTGATCACGATGGTGGTCTATGCCGTCCTGCTGGTCGTCGTCGCATGGCTCGCCGCCTGCGCCGAGGCCGGCATCGCCCGCATGTCCCGCTTCCGTGCCGAGGCGGCGCTGCGGGCGGGCCGCCGGGGTGCGGACAAGCTCCTGGCGGTCGCCTCGGACCCCACGCGCTATCTCAATGTGGCCCTGCTGGTGCGCGTGGCCTGCGAGATGGCGGCGGCGGTGCTCGTCACGGTGCTGTGCGTACGGCACTTCGAGCCGACCTGGCAGGCGCTGCTCGTCGCCATCGGCGTGATGATCGTCGTCTCGTACGTGGCCGTGGGCGTCTCCCCGCGCACCATCGGCCGCCAGCACCCGCTGAACACGGCCACCGCGGCGGCGTACGTCCTGCTGCCGCTGGCCAGGGTGATGGGCCCGATCCCCGCGCTGCTGATCCTCCTCGGCAACGCGTTCACCCCCGGCAAGGGCTTCCGGCAGGGCCCGTTCGCCTCCGAGGCCGAACTGCGGGCGCTGGTCGACCTCGCCGAGAGCGAGTCCCTGATCGAGGACGAGGAGCGCCGCATGGTGCACTCCGTCTTCGAGCTCGGCGACACACTGGTGCGCGAGGTGATGGTGCCGCGCACCGAACTGGTCGCCATCGAGCGCTTCAAGACGCTCCGGCAGGCCATGACGCTCGCCCTGCGCAGCGGGTTCTCCCGCATCCCCGTCACGGGGGAGAGCGAGGACGACATCGTCGGCATCGTCTACCTCAAGGACCTCGCCCGGCGCGTGCACATCAACCGCGACTCCGAGACCGACCCGGTCTCCTCGGTGATGCGCCCGGCCGCCTTCGTGCCGGACACCAAGAACGCCGGCGACCTGCTGCGCGAGATGCAGCGCGAGCGCAACCACGTCGCCGTTGTCATCGACGAGTACGGCGGCACGGCCGGCATCGTCACCATCGAGGACATCCTGGAGGAGATCGTCGGCGAGATCACCGACGAGTACGACCGCGAGCTGCCGCCCGTCGAGGAACTGGGCGACGGCCGCTACCGGGTGACCGCCCGCCTCGACCTGGGCGACCTCGGCGAGCTGTACGGGGTCGACCTGGACGACGAGGACGTGGAGACCGTCGGCGGCCTGCTCGCCAAGATCCTCGGCCGGGTGCCCATCCCGGGCGCCTCCGCGGTCGTGGAACTGCCCGAGACCGCCTCGGCCCCCGACGCCCCCGCCGCGCTGCGCCTGACCGCCGAGGCCCCGTCGGGGCGCCGCAACCGGATCGGCGCGGTGCTGGTCGACCCGCTGCCCGCCCCGGTGGAGGGCGCCGGCAGCGACACCCCGGACGGGGCCGTACGCGGCTAGGACCTGCCCTGGGAACCCGTCCCCGGCGGGCAGTTCATGGCGGATACGCTGACCGCATGAGCGACGAGCAGCCGGTGCAGGACCCCGAGGACCGCAAGATCATCACGCTGGCCCGCTCGGCGCGGGCCCGGGGCGGCGTTCCCGAGGGCGCGGCCGTGCGGGACGGGACGGGGCGCACCTACGTCGCGGGCACGGTGGCGCTGCCGTCGCTGGCGCTCAGCGCCCTGCGCACGGCCGTCGCCATGGCCGTCGCGAGCGGCGCCACGTCCCTGGAGGCCGCGGCGGTCGTCACGGCGGCCGACACGGTGCCCGAGCAGGACCTGGCCGCCGTGCGCGACCTCGGCGGCCCGGACACCCCGGTGCTCCTCGCGGGCCCGGACGGCGCGCTGCGCGCCACCGTCCGCACGCGGTGATCCGCGGCGGGCGCCCGGCGGCAGGGCGCGTGCGTCGGGCGGGCCCGGAGGATCAGGGACAATGGTCGCCATGAGCGTTCGTACCGAGACCACTGCCCCCGCCCACCGGGCCGGCTTCGCCTGCTTCGTGGGCCGCCCCAACGCGGGCAAGTCGACCCTGACCAACGCTCTGGTCGGGACGAAGGTGGCGATCACCTCCAACCGCCCGCAGACCACCCGGCACACCGTGCGCGGCATCGTGCACCGGCCGGACGCGCAGCTCGTGCTGGTCGACACCCCGGGACTGCACAAGCCCCGCACCCTGCTCGGCGAGCGGCTCAACGACGTGGTCCGCACCACGTGGGCCGAGGTCGACGTGATCGGCTTCTGCCTGCCCGCCAACGAGAAGCTGGGCCCCGGCGACCGCTACATCGCCAAGGAGCTGGCGGAGGTCCGCAAGACCCCCAAGGTCGCGATCGTCACCAAGACCGACCTGGTGGACTCCAAGCGCCTCGCCGAGCAGCTCATCGCCATCCACCAGCTGGGCGCCGAAGTCGGCATCGAGTGGGCCGAGATCATCCCCGTCTCCGCCGTCGGCGACACCCAGGTCGGCCTCCTCGCCGACCTGCTGGTCCCGCTCCTCCCCGAGGGCCCGGCCCTGTACCCGGAGGGCGACCTCACCGACGAGCCCGAGCAGGTGATGGTCGCCGAGCTGATCCGCGAGGCCGCGCTGGAGGGCGTGCGCGACGAACTGCCGCACTCCATCGCCGTGGTGGTCGAGGAGATGCTGCCCCGCGAGGACCGCCCGGCGGACCGGCCGCTGCTCGACATCCACGCCAACATCTACATCGAGCGGCCCAGCCAGAAGGGCATCATCATCGGCCCCAAGGGCGCCCGGCTCAAGGAGGTCGGCACCACCTCCCGCCGCCACATCGAGGCCCTGCTCGGCACGCCGGTCTTCCTCGACCTGCACGTGAAGGTGGCCAAGGACTGGCAGCGCGACCCCAAGCAGCTGCGCAAGCTGGGCTTCTAGGGCGCCACCCGACCGCGGCCGGCCGCGGTCAGGTGCCCTCCTTCAGGACGGTGCGGATCAGTTCGTGCTGGGCCTCGGTGAGGTGCGGGTCGGCGCAGTGCACCGTGCGCGCGTCGACCGTGATCTCGTAGTGGAAGCCGTCCGGGACCCCGGGCTGCGGTGCCGTCCCGCCCGCGGCGAGCGCGTCGCGGGCCAGGGCGTGCAGCCGGAAGGCGTCGGGCCGGCCGGCCGTGTCCAGCGCGGCCCGGCGCTCGATCCCCGCGAAACCGCCGGAGCGGATCACTTGTATGCGCATGGGGGGCGCCTACCCCTGGACGGGGGGCTGCGCACCTTCCGGTGCCGGTGCCTGGCGCGGGAGTTCGGATCCGCCGGCGGCCGGCGTGGCGATGCCGACGTCGCCCCAGGCCCTGGCGACGGCCGTGCGCTCCTCGCCGTCCTCGCCGTAACGGGCGGCGGCCGCCGCCACCGTGGCGCGCGCGAACTCCGCGAAATCGGCGCGCGGTGAGAGCCCGCCGCCGGTCAGCGTGTCGTACCAGATCCGCCCGGCGCGCTCCCAGGCGTGCCCGCCCAGCGCGGTGGCGGCCAGGTAGAACGCCCGGTTGGGGATGCCGGAGTTGATGTGGACGCCGCCGTTGTCGCGGGAGGTGCGCACGTAGCCGTCCATGTGGGCGGGCTGCGGGTCCTTGCCGAGCACGTCGTCGTCGTAGGCCGTGCCGGGGGCCTTCATGGAGCGCAGGGCGGCGCCGGTGACGCGCGGGGCGAGCAGCCCGGCGCCGATGAGCCAGTCGGCCTCGCCGGCCGTCTGTCCGAGCGCGTACTGCTTGATCAGCGAGCCGAAGACGTCGGACACCGATTCGTTGAGCGCGCCGGACTGGCCGAAGTAGTCCAGGTTGGCGGTGTACTGCGTGACGCCGTGGGTGAGTTCGTGGCCGATGACGTCGACGGGCAGCGTGAAGTCGAGGAAGAGCTCGCCGTCGCCGTCGCCGAAGACCATCCGCTCGCCGTTCCAGAAGGCGTTGTTGTAGTCGCGGCCGTAGTGCACGGTCGCGTCCAGCGGCAGGCCGGCGTCGTCGATGGAGTGCCGGCCGTACGCGGTCAGGTACAGCTCGAAGGTCGCGCCGAGCCCGTCGTAGGCCCGGTTGACCGTCGCGTCGGCGACCGGCGCCTCGCCCTCGCCGCGCACCGTCGCGCCCGGCAGGTCCTCCCCGTGCCGGGCGTCGCCGATGGTGCGCCGCGGCTGCTCCGAGGGCTCCGCCCCCGCCACCGGCAGCGTTCCGATGACGGTGGTCAGCCGGCGCCGGGTGCGTTGCGCGGCGTCCTGCTCCAGGGTGCGGCGGGAGGGGCCGGCCAGCGCGCTGTCCGGATTGCGGGCGATCCGGTCCAGGACGTGCGGCGGCACGATCGTGCAGAAAACGGGTGTGTGCTCCATGGTCCGCAATGTGGCACGCCGCGTCTCCCGTGTCACCAGCTGTGACGGCGATTGCCGCAAAGTGCGGAGAATTACGTTTTTCATGTCAACGCGGGCGGTCTTGCATACTGAGAAGAACGCCGCGGCGGCTGCGGGGCGACCCGGGGCTCGGTTAGGGTCGGACGCATCATGCGTTTCGGGATGCTTCTCCTTAGCTGCCGCGGCGAGGGCCTGTAGTCCAGGTCGACTCCCTCCCCGCGGAGTGTGGCGTTGTCGGAGAGCCAGCGCCGGTCGGCCGCTTCTGAAGCCGCAACCGAGGAGCACCCCCGCACATGTCCACCCCCAATGCCGTAGGCCGTCCCACGCCCATCACCGCCGCGACCGTGCGCCAGCGCCCCACGGCGATGCCGGTGCACAAGTACCGGCCGTACGAGGCCGTGGAGATCCCGGACCGCACCTGGCCCGGCAACCGGATCACCAAGGCGCCCCGCTGGCTGTCCACCGACCTGCGCGACGGCAACCAGGCCCTGATCGACCCGATGTCGCCCGCCCGCAAGCGCGCGATGTTCGACCTGCTGGTGTCGATGGGCTACAAGGAGATCGAGGTCGGCTTCCCCGCCTCCGGCGAGACCGACTTCGCCTTCGTGCGCTCCATCATCGAAGAGGGCGCGATCCCCGACGACGTCACGATCTCCGTGCTGACCCAGGCCCGCGAGGAGCTCATCGAGCGCACCGTGGAGTCCCTGCGCGGCGCGGCCCGCGCCACCGTCCACCTGTACAACGCGACCGCCCCGACCTTCCGCCGGGTGGTCTTCCGCGGCTCCAAGGAGCAGATCCGGCAGATCGCCGTGGACGGCACGCGGCTGGTCATGGAGTACGCGGACAAGATCCTGGGCGGCGGCGGTCAGGAGACCGTCTTCGGCTACCAGTACAGCCCGGAGATCTTCACCGACACCGAGCTGGACTTCGCCCTGGAGGTCTGCGAGTCGGTCATGGACGTCTGGCAGCCCGAGGAGGGCCGCGAGATCATCCTGAACCTGCCGGCGACCGTGGAGCGCTCCACGCCCTCCACGCACGCCGACCGCTTCGAGTGGATGTCGCGCAACCTGTCGCGCCGCGAGTACGTGTGCCTGTCGGTGCACCCCCACAACGACCGCGGCACGGCCGTCGCCGCCGCCGAACTGGCGCTGATGGCGGGTGCGGACCGCATCGAGGGCTGCCTGTTCGGCCAGGGCGAGCGCACCGGCAATGTGGATCTGGTCACCCTGGGCATGAACCTGTTCAGCCAGGGCGTGGACCCGATGATCGACTTCTCGCAGATCGACGAGATCCGCCGCACCGCCGAGTACTGCAACCAGATGGAGGTCCACCCGCGCCACCCGTACGTGGGCGACCTGGTCTACACGTCCTTCTCCGGCTCCCACCAGGACGCCATCAAGAAGGGCTTCGACGCCATGGAGGCCGACGCGGCCGCCCAGGGGAAGACGGTCGACGAGATCGAGTGGGCGGTCCCGTACCTGCCGATCGACCCCAAGGACGTCGGCCGCTCCTACGAGGCCGTGATCCGCGTGAACTCGCAGTCCGGCAAGGGCGGCGTCGCGTACGTCCTGAAGAACGACCACAAGCTGGACCTGCCGCGCCGGATGCAGATCGAGTTCTCGAAGATCATCCAGGCCAAGACCGACGCCGAGGGCGGCGAGGTCACCCCGAAGGAGATCTGGGCGATCTTCGAGGACGAGTACCTGCCGACCCCGGACAACGCCTGGGGCCGCATCGCCCTGCGCTCCGCGCAGACCTCGGCCAGCAGCGACGGCACCGACACCCTCACCGTCGAGGCGGCCGTGGACGGCACCGAGACGGTCCTGACCGGCACCGGCAACGGCCCCATCTCGGCGTTCTTCGACGCGCTGGCCGCGGTCGGCGTCGACGCCCGCCTGCTGGACTACACCGAGCACACCATGAGCGAGGGGGCCAGCGCCCAGGCCGCCTCCTACATCGAGTGCGCGATCGACGGAAAGGTCCTGTGGGGCATCGGCATCGACGCCAACACCACCCGTGCCTCGCTGAAGGCGGTCGTCTCCGCCGTCAACCGCGCGACCCGCTGAATCACCGCGGACGGTGAACCGGCCACGGCACCCGCCCGGGTGCCGTGGCCGATTCTTGTATTCGGCCCTCTCGTGGTACTGACTCCGCGTTGCTCATGTGGCTAACATCACGTCATTACGGCGCCGTTGCCGGAGCGTTACCCACGCCTACGGCCCGTAACGGGACGAACCGGGATTTATCCGGATGAGCGGCCGGAGGGTGCGAAGTGCTCCACATCAAGGGCTTGTGCCTCTTGGGCGTGCGGACGGTCTGGCACACCGAGGGCGACGGGGAGTTCTTCTGCGCCGGCTGCGGCGGCGACCGCGGCTACCGGCGGCGCACCGGCACCCGGCGGCTGACCGTCCTCGGCCTGCCGCTGCTGCCACGCGGCTCGGCCGGCACCGTCGTGGAGTGCGTCGTGTGCCGCGCCCGCTCCGGCCCCGAGGCCCTGGAACAGCCGACCACCACCGTCTTCTCCGCCATGCTGCGCGACGCCGTCCACACCGTCGCCCTCGCCGTCCTCACCGCCGGCGGCTCCACGGGGCGGGCGGCCCGCGAGACGGCCGTGGAGGCGGTCCGCACGGCCGGCTTCACCGACTGCACCGAGGACCAGCTGCTCGGCCTGCTCGCGGCCATCGTCGCCGACGAGGGCCGCTTCCCCGGCGCCGCCGGCTCCCTCCCGGCGGACGGCCTCGCCGACTCCCTCGACGGCTGCGGCAGCTGGCTCTCCATCGAGCTGCACGAGGCCCTGGAACCGCTCTCCCGCCACCTCGCCCCGCAGGGTCGCGAACGCGTCCTCCTCCAGGGCGCCCGCATCGCCCTGGCCGACGGCCCGTACCTGCCCGCGGAGCGCGAGGTGCTGGGCGCCGTCGGCCGCTGCCTCGGCCTGGTCGGCGAGGACACGGCCCGGATCCTGGAGGCCGCCGCCCGCACGCCCTCCTGAGGGCGTACTCCCCGGGGAGTAACGCGGCCCGTCCCGCACCCCGGGCAGTAACGCGCGGCTCCCTCCCGGGCCCGACGAAAGAGCGCCCCCGCGCCGGAAGTCTGGAATCACACCAGACCACCGGCCCGGAGGGAGGCCCGCGATGGGGGCCCCGACCACTGAGACCACACCGGCGGCCGTGCCGCCGCCGACGCGACCGGACGGCCGCCGGGGCGCCCGCGCGATCCCCTGGGCGGTGCTCGCCCTGTGGATCGCCGTCCTGGCGCTCGCCGGCCCGCTGGCGGGCAAGCTCGCCGACGCCCAGCAGAACCGGGCGGTGGACTACCTTCCGGTGAGCGCGGACTCCACGCAGGTCGCCCGGCTCCAGGACGCGCTGCCCGGCGGCGAGGCCACCGAACTCGTCGTCGTCTACCACCGCGACGGCGGGCTGACCGCCGCCGACCGCGAGAAGGCCGCCGCCCAGATCGCCGGTGTCGCGCGGGCGCACCGGCTCACCGGCGGTGCGCCGCACGCGGTCGCTTCGCACGGAGACACGCTGATGTACCCCGTGGCGAGCACCGAGCCGGGCCAGGACGACGAGGCCAGGAACGCCTTCGTCGCCGACGTCCGCGACCGGGCCGAGGGCGGCGGCGGGCTGACCGCCCAGGTGGGCGGCCCCGGCGCGCTCAACACCGACATGAAGGAGGTCTACTCCTCCCTCGACGGGCCGCTGCTGTGGACCACCGTCGCGGTGGTCGCCGTCCTGCTGATCCTCATCTACCGCAGTCCGCTGCTGTGGCTGCTGCCGCTGGTGGTCGCGGGCGTCGCCGACGCCGCCGCGATGGCCGGGGTCTACGGGCTCCACCGGGCCTTCGACATCACCGTCACCGGGCAGAGCCAGGGCGTCATGACCATCCTCGTCTTCGGCGCGGGCACCGACTACGCGCTGCTGCTCGTCTCCCGCTACCGCGAGGAACTGCGCCGGATCCAGCGCCCGTACGACGCCATGCGCGCCGCGCTGCGCGGCTGCGGGCCCGCGATCCTGGCCTCCTCCGGGACCGTCGCCGCGGGGCTGCTGTGCCTGCTCGCCGCCGACCTCAACAGCAGCCGGGGCATGGGCCCGATCGCCGCCGTCGGGGTGGTGTGCGCGCTGCTGGCGACGACCACGCTGCTGCCCGCGCTGCTGGTGCTGCTGGGACGGCGGGTGTTCTGGCCGCTGGTGCCCGCGTACGGCAGCGAAGTGCCGCGCCCGCGCGGCCTGTTCGCGGCGATGGGCGGCTCGGCGGCACGCCGTCCGCTGACCGTGCTCGCCGGCGGGGCCGTCCTGCTCGGGGCGCTCGCGCTCGGGACCCTGGCCCTGCCCGGCACCCTGCGGAACGACGACACCTTCACCAGCGCGCCGGAGTCCGTCGCCGCGATGCGCACCCTTGCCGCGGCCGGTCCCGGCCGCTCCGCGCAGCCGATCACCGTCATGGCGCCCACCGGCCGGGCCACCGAGGTGCTGGCCGCGGTCCGGGACACCGAAGGCGTCGCGTCCGCCGAGCCCGGGCGCAGCGGAGGCGGCTGGACCGAGGTGTCGGTGACCGCGAAGGCGCCGCCGGAGTCGGCCGGCGAGACCGCGACCATCCACGCCCTGCGGGCGGAGCTTGACGGCCCGTACGGCGCGCATGTGGGCGGGCCCGGCGCCCAGCAGGCCGACCTGGCCGGCACCAGCTCCCGCGACCGCCGGGTCGTCGTGCCGCTCGTCCTGGCCGCCGTGCTGCTGATCCTCGTCGTGCTGCTGCGCAGCCTGGTCGCGGCGCTGCTGCTGGTGGCGGCCGTGATCGCGGTGTGGGGCGCCGCGCTGGGCATCGGCGGACTGGTCTTCGGGCCGCTGTTCGGCTTCGCGGGCACGGACCCGGGGCTGCCGCTGCTGTCGTTCGTCTTCCTGGTCGCCCTCGGGGTCGACTACGGCATCTTCCTCATGCACCGGATGCGCGAGGAGTCGCTGGCGGGAGCCCCCGCGGCCGCCGCCGCCGTCACCGCGCTGCGCACCACGGGCGGGGTGATCGCCTCGGCGGGGCTGGTGCTGGCGGCCACCTTCTCGGTGCTGCTCAACATGCCGCTGGTGTCGCTGGTCGAGCTGGGCTTCGTCATCGCGGTGGGCGTCCTGCTGGACACCTTCCTGGTGCGCACCTACCTGGTCACCTCCGCGAGTGTGGCGCTGCGCGAGCGGCTGTGGTGGCCGGGCCGGCTCAGCCGGCCGCGCACGGGCCCGTGAACCGGTCTGTCCCCCCGCCGACCCCGTAACGGAAGATGGAGCCGTGCCGAAGCCGCCGCCCCTCCCGCCCGCCGTCCGCGCGCACAAGGACGCCGTCCTCGCCGTGGGCGTGCTCGCCCTCCAGTGCGCCATGGGGGCCCTCCTGCCGGCCGGGCAGGGGCACCGCCCGGACGCGGTGGGGTGGGCGCTGCTGGTGGTCACCGCGCTGGTGCTGGCGGCCCGGCGGCGGTGGCCGATGACCGTGATGCTCGTCATGGTCGCGGCCGTCGCCCCGTACCACGCCATGGACAACCTGCACCTGGCCGTGGTCCCGGCCAGCATGGTGGCGGTCCACTCGCTGGCGGTCGCCGGGCCGCCGCCGCGCACCTACCTCACCGTGGCGGCGGTCGTCGCGATCATGGTCGGCGTGATGTCGGCGACACCGGACCGGCACGCGGCGACCGACATGCTCCGCAGCGGCGGCTGGGTGGTGGCGGTGGCGCTGACCGGCGAGGCGGTCCGCATCCACCGCAAGTACGTGGCCGCCATCGTCGGACGCGCCGAACGCGCCGAGCGCACCCGCGAGGAGGAGGCGGCCCGCCGCGTCGCCGAGGAGCGGCTGCGGATCGCCCGCGACCTGCACGACCTGCTCGCCCACAGCATCACCCTCATCGGCGTGCAGACCTCGGTCGCCGCCCACGTCCTGCTCGCCGACCCCGACCGCCTGGACCGCACCGCCGTCGCCGGCGCCCTCGACAGCATCGCCGGCACCTGCCGGGACGCCCGCGCCGAACTGCGCGCCACGCTCCAGGTGCTGCGCGGCGACGACGAGCGCGGCCCGCTGCCGGGCCTGGCCGCCGTGGCCGACCTGGCCCGCTCCGCCGAGGCCGCCGGCGCCCGGGTGGAACTGGCCGTCGCGGACGGCGCGGACGGGGTGCCCCCGGCGATCGGGGCGGCCGCCTACCGCATCGTGCAGGAGGCGTTGACCAACGCCGTACGGCACGCCGGGGGCACCTCGGTGCGGGTCGGGGTGGAACTCGGCACCGACCCGGACCGGGGCGCCGCCCTGCGGATCGCCGTCACCGACGACGGCCCCTGCCCCGGCACAGGGCCCGGGCAGGGGCCGGAGCGCCCCGACGCCCGCTGGCGCCCCTGGCGCGCCGTGGCACCGCCCAGGACGCCCGTGGACGCCGCCCCGGCGGAGACCGCGCCCGCCACCGGCTACGGCCTCGTCGGCATGCGGGAGCGGGCGCGCAGCGTCGGGGGCACGCTCACCGCCGGGCCGCGCCCCGAGGGCGGTTTCCAGGTCGCCGCCGTCCTGCCGCTGGCCGGGGGCGCCGCGTGATCCGCGTGCTGCTCGCCGACGACCAGACGCTGGTCCGCGAGGCCTTCGCGATGCTGGTCGAGTCCGCCCCGGACATGGCGGTCGTCGGCCACGCGGCCACCGGCCGGGAGGCCGTCTCCGCCGCCCGGGCCTGCCGTGCCGACGTCGTCGTCATGGACATCCGCATGCCCGACCTCGACGGCATCGAGGCGACCCGGCTCATCGCGGCCGACGACGACCTCGCGGGGGTGCGCGTGCTGGTGCTCACGACCTACGACACCGACGACCACGTCGTCCCGGCGCTGCGCGCGGGCGCCAGCGGCTTCCTGGTCAAGGACACCCGCCCCGCCGAACTCCTCGACGCCATCCGCACGGTCGCCGCGGGCGAGGCGCTGCTCTCGCCCGGTCCCACCGCCCGCCTGATCGCCCGGGTGCTGCGCCTGCCGGACGGCCCGGGGCCCGGCGTCCCGGCTCCGGGGCGGACGGCCGCGCTGTCCGGTCGGGAACGCCAGGTGCTCGTCCTCGTGGCGCGCGGCCTGAACAACACCGAGGTCGCCGAGGCGCTGGGCCTCAGCCCGCTCACCGCCAAGACCCATGTCAGCCGGATCATGGGCAAGCTCGGTGCCCGCGACCGCGCGCAGCTGGTGATCGCCGCCTACGAGTCGGGGCTGGTCAGTCCCGGCGGCTGACCCGCCGGACCGCCCTGCCGCGCGCGGGGATCCTCAGTGCGCGGCGACGACCAGCGCCAGCGCGACCAGGGCCGGAACGGTCTGCACGAAGAGGATGCGGCGGCTCGCGGTCGCCGCGCCGTACACCCCGGCGACGGCCACGCAGATCAGGAAGAACAGCTTCGCCTGGAAGCCGGCCGGGTCCGACGCCAGCGCGCCCCACACCAGTCCCGCGGCCAGAAAGCCGTTGTACAGGCCCTGGTTGGCCGCCAGCGCCTTGCTCTCGCGGGCGAACTCCTCGGTGGTGCCGAAGGAGGCGCGGGCGCGCGGTGTGGTCCACAGGAACATCTCCAGGACCAGGATGTAGGCATGCAGGGCCGCTATGAGCAGCACGGCGACGGTTGCGGTGATCGACATGGGCCGTAGCGTACGTTGCGTGCCGGGCGCCCCGCGCCGTGCGGGAGAATGGGCGCCATGAGTCTGTTCCGCGACGACGGCATCGTGCTGCGCACCCAGAAGCTGGGCGAGGCGGACCGGATCATCACGCTGCTCACCCGCCGCCACGGCCGGGTGCGCGCGGTGGCCCGCGGAGTGCGGCGCACGAAGTCGAAGTTCGGGGCCCGGCTGGAGCCCTTCTCCCATGTGGACGTGCAGTTCTTCGCCCGCGGGGGAGAACTCGTCGGACGCGGGCTGCCGCTGTGCACGCAGGGCGAGACGATCACCCCGTACGGCAGCCGGATCGTCACCGACTACGCCCGGTACACCGCGGGCACCGCGATGCTGGAGACCGCCGAGCGCTTCACCGACCACGAGGGCGAACCGGCGGTGCAGCAGTACCTGCTCCTCGTCGGCGGCCTGCGCACCCTCGCCGACGGCGAGCACGACCCGCGCCTGGTGCTCGACGCCTTCCTGCTGCGTTCCCTGGCGGTCAACGGCTACGCGCCCAGCTTCGGCGACTGCGCGAAGTGCGGGATGCCCGGACCGAATCGGTTCTTTTCGGTCGCGGCGGGAGGAGTCGTATGCGGCGAGTGCCGCCCGGCCGGAAGCGTCGTACCCTCACTGGAGTCCCTGGAACTCCTCGGGGCGCTGCTCGGCGGCGACTGGGAGACCGCGGACGCGTGCGAGCCGCGCCATTGCCGTGAGGGCAGCGGGCTGGTCGCCGCCTACCTGCAGTGGCATCTGGAGCGCGGGCTGCGCTCGCTGCGGTTCATCGACAAGTAGATACACACGGAAGTGGAGAGCAGGCGCATGGCTGTACGCGGGATTCTGAGCCGCCCCCGACGCGAGTACCGGGCTCCCGACCCGCACCCGTCCGGCGCCCGGCCACCCAAGATCCCAGGTGAGCTCGTCCCGCAGCACGTCGCCATCGTCATGGACGGCAACGGCCGCTGGGCCAAGGAGCGCGGCCTGCCCCGCACCGAGGGCCACAAGGTCGGCGAGACCGTCGTCCTCGACGTCCTCAAGGGCTGCCTGGACATCGGCGTCAAGAACCTCTCGCTGTACGCCTTCTCCACCGAGAACTGGAAGCGCTCCCCCGACGAGGTCCGCTTCCTGATGAACTTCAACCGCGACGTCATCCACCGCCGCCGCGACGAGATGCACGAGATGGGCATCCGCATCCGCTGGGCCGGGCGCATGCCGCGGCTGTGGAAGTCCGTGGTCAAGGAACTCCAGGTCGCGGAGGAGATGACCCGCGACAACGACGCGATGACGCTGTACATGTGCGTCAACTACGGCGGCCGCGCCGAGATCGCCGACGCGGCGGCGCGCATGGGCGAGGACATAAAGGCGGGTCGCCTGGACCCCTCCAAGGTCACCGAGAAGACCCTCGCGAAGTACATGTACCACCCGGACATGCCCGATGTGGACCTCTTCGTCCGCCCCTCCGGCGAGCAGCGCACCTCCAACTTCCTGCTCTGGCAGTCCGCCTACGCCGAGATGGTCTTCCAGGACGTGCTCTGGCCCGACTTCGACCGCCGCGACCTGTGGCGCGCCTGCCTGGAGTACGCCTCCCGCGACCGCCGCTTCGGCGGCGCGATCCCCAACGAGCTGATGTCCGCCGAGGGCGGGGCGGCGGCCCCGCAGGCATGACGGATCCCGTCGGGTACCGCGCCGCACGGGGGTGCGGCGCGGTCGTCGGGGCCGTGCTCGCGAAGGCGAACGCCACCCAGACGTCCCGTCTGCGCGCGAACAGGCTGTGGATTGCCGCGTCCCTGTACGTGATGGCTCCGCTCGCGGCCGCGGGCCCGTGCCTGGACCGCGGGTCCGGCTGAGGCGTGGGCCGGCGGAGGCGGGGCCGGGGGACCGGCTCCGCGCTCAGTCCTCCGCGGGGATGCCGCAGCCCGCGCAGTCGGCGCAGGTGCCGAAGATCTCGACCGTGTGCGCGACGTCGACGAAGCCGTGCTCGACGGCGATCGCGTCGGCCCACTTCTCGACCGCGGGGCCCTCGACCTCGACGGCCTTGCCGCAGACGCGGCAGACCAGGTGGTGGTGGTGACCGCTGCTGCAGCGCCGGTAGACGGACTCGCCGTCGCCCGTGCGCAGGACGTCGATCTCGCCGGCGTCGGCGAGGGACTGCAGGGTGCGGTAGACCGTGGTGAGGCCCACCGAGTCACCCCGGTGCTTCAGGAGGTCGTGCAGTTCCTGTGCGCTGCGGAACTCGTCGGCCTCGGCGAGGGCCGCGGCCACCGCGGCGCGCTGCCGCGTCGAACGGCCCCGTACGGGGGGCTTGGCGGTCGTCACCAGTGGCCTCCTTCTCGGTCGTTGTCCCGGTCGGACATTGTGCCAGTCCGGGGCTCTCAGACCCGAACGTCGTCCTCGGCCGGGCGTGCGCCGGGTACCTCAAGGGTGCATCGTTCCGTGTCCTGCGCGGCCCTGCGAGCCCTCTTTTTCGCCAGTGGCGTGGAGGCCGCGGTCAGGGCGACGAAGACACCGATGGCGAGCAGCACGATCGTCGCCCCGGAGGGCACGTCGACGTAGTACGAGGTGACCGTGCCGGAGAAGGCCACCGTCACGCCGATGGCCACCGCCAGTGCGAAGGTCGTCGCGAAGCTGCGGGTGATCGCCTGCGAGGCCGCCACCGGGATCACCATGAGCGCGCTCACCAGCAGCAGGCCGACGACCCGCATCGCCACGGTGACGGTGACCGCCGCGGTGACCGCGACCAGCAGGTTGAGCAGCCGCACCGGCAGCCCGGTGACGCGGGCGAACTCCTCGTCCTGGGAGACCGCGAACAACTGCCGCCGCAGCCCCAGGGTGACCAGCACGACGAAGCCGGCGAGCACGCAGACGGCGGTGATGTCCTGCGGCGAGACGGTGGTGATCGAACCGAAGAGATACGTCGTCAGGTTGGCGTTGGAGCCGTTGGGCGCGAGCGAGGTGAACATGACGCCGGCCGCCATACCGCCGTAGAAGAGCATGGCGAGCGCGATGTCGCCGCGGGTGCGGCCGTACCAGCGGATCAGCTCCATCACGATCGCGCCGACGATCGACACGGCCGTCGCCATCCACACCGGGTTGGTGCTCAGCAGGAAGCCCAGGCCCACGCCGGTCAGCGCGACATGGCCGATCCCGTCGCCCATCAGGGCCTGGCGGCGCTGGACGAGGAAGATGCCGATGGCGGGGGCGGTGATGCCGACCAGGACGGCGGCGATCAGGGCCCGCTGCATGAAGGCGAAGGTGAACAGCTCCATCAGAACAGCCCCGTCCGGATCGGCTCGGCCGCACGGTCGGCGTGCGGGTGGACATGGTCGTGGCCGGGCAGCGCGTGCTGGCCGCGCGCCTGCGGCGGCGGGCCGTCGTGGACGACGCAGCCGTCGCGCAGCACGACCGCGCGGTCGATGAGCGGTTCCAGCGGGCCGAGTTCGTGCAGGACGACCAGCACGGTGGTGCCGAGGCCGACTTGCTCGCGCAGGGTGCCCGCGAGCACCTCCTGGCTGGCGAGGTCGACGCCGGCCATCGGCTCGTCCATGATCAGCACGTCGGGTTCCACGGACAGCGCGCGGGCGATCAGCACGCGCTGGTGCTGGCCGCCGGAGAGGGCGTTCACCGAGTCGCCGGCCCGGTCGGCCATGCCGACCAGCTCCAGGGCGCGGTCCACCGCGGCCCGGTCGGCCTTGCGGGAGAACCCCATCCGGGTGCGGGCCAGCCGTCCCGCGGTGACGACCTCGCGCACGGTCGCGGGGACCCCGGAGGCGGCCGTGGTGCGCTGCGGCACGTACCCGATCCGCGCCCAGTCCCGGAAGCGGCGGTGCGGGGTGCCGAAGAGCTCCAGCTCGCCGCCGGTGAGCGGCACCTGGCCGACCACGGCACGCACCGCGGTCGACTTGCCGGAGCCGTTGGCGCCGAGCAGCGCGACGACCTCACCCCGCCGCACGTCCAGGTCGACGCCGCGCAGTACCGGGCGCGAGCCGAGCGAGGCGGTCGCGCCCCGCAGCGAGACGACCGCGTCCGTAGCGTCCGTAGCGTCCATAGCTGCCTCCGTCGTCGCGGTCACGTGGTGGCGCCCAGCGCCGTCTGCAGGGCCTTGAGATTGGCGCGCTGGACCCCGAAGTAGTCGGACCCCCGTGAGCGGTCGGTGATCCCCTCGATCGGGTCGAGTACGTCGGTCCGCAGGTCCAGGTCACCCGCGAGGGTCTTCGCCGTCCGGTCGCTGACGAGCGTCTCGAAGAACACCGTGCTCACCTGCCTGTCCTTGGCGAGGTCCTGGAGCGCCCGCATCCGGGCGGCGCTCGGCTCCGCCTCGGGGTCGATGCCGTTGACCGCCTCCTCCACCAGGCCGTAGCGCTCGGCGAGGTAGCCGAAGGCGGCGTGGGTGGTGAGGAAGGTGTCCGAGGTGCGGTTGCGCAGTCCGTCGGTGAACGCGGTGTTCAGCGCGTCGAGCTTCTTCACGAGCGCGTCGGTGTTCTCGGCGTAGAGCGCCGCGTGGTCCGGGTCGGCCTGGGCCAGCGTCCGGCCGACGCCCTCGGCGACCTGCGCGTACTTCACGGGGTCGAGCCATATGTGGGGGTCGGCGCCGGCGTCCTCGTGGTGGTGCGGGTCTTCCTCGTCCGGGCCGGGGTCGCTGTGGTTGTCGCCGGTGGTGTGGTGCTCGCCGTCGACCTCGGTGCCGTGGTCCTCCAGCGCGGTGAGCGAGGCGGCGTCCACGATGTGCCGCACACCGGACTGGGCTATGGCCTCGTCCACGGCGGGCTGGAGGCCCTTGAGGTAGACGACCACGCCCGACTGGCCGAGTCGGCCGATCTGCCGGGGGGTGAGTTCCAGGTCGTGCGGCTCGGTGCCGGGTTTGGTGAGGCCGGTGACGCTGACGTGGCTGCCGCCGATCTGCTCCGCGAGGTACTGCATCGGGTAGAAGGACGCGGTGACCTTGAGGCGGCCGTCCGTGGTCCGGGTGTCGCCCGCGGCGGCGGAGCACGCGGAGAGGGCGACCAGCCCGGCGACGGCCGCCATCGGGAGCAGCACACGACCTATGTTCATGACTCCCATTTTCAACAAAAATGGAAACGATTGTCAATTGAGCACAGTGTGATCACGATCGGCCCCCCGCGACGCGGAACCGATTTGATACGGCCCCCGTCGGCGCCGGTAATCTGAGGTATTCGCCGGACCGAGCTCGCCCCCGGCGACCCCACCGACCGCTTCGTCGTCTGAAGAGAGCACCGTGGCCGCCGACAAGATCGACACCATCGTCAGCCTGAGCAAGCGCCGTGGCTTCGTTTTCCCCTGCAGCGAGATCTACGGCGGCCAGAAGGCCGCCTGGGACTACGGGCCGCTGGGCGTGGAGCTCAAGGAGAACATCAAGCGCCAGTGGTGGCGTGCGATGGTCACCTCGCGGGAGGACGTGGTCGGCATTGACTCCTCGGTGATTCTGGCCCGCGAGGTCTGGGAGGCCTCCGGCCACGTCGCCACGTTCACCGACCCGCTCACCGAGTGCACCTCCTGCCACAAGCGCTACCGCGCGGACCACCTGGAGGAGGCGTACGAGGCCAAGCACGGCCACCTGCCGGCCAACGGCCTGTCCGACATCAACTGCCCCAACTGCGGCAACAAGGGCGCGTTCACCGAGCCCAAGCAGTTCTCCGGGCTGCTCTCCACCCACCTGGGCCCGACCCAGGACTCCGGCTCGGTCGCCTACCTGCGCCCCGAGACCGCCCAGGGCATCTTCACCAACTTCTCCCAGGTGCAGACGACCTCGCGCCGGAAGCCGCCGTTCGGCATCGCCCAGACCGGCAAGTCCTTCCGCAACGAGATCACGCCGGGCAACTTCATCTTCCGGACCCGTGAGTTCGAGCAGATGGAGATGGAGTTCTTCGTCAAGCCGGGCGAGGACGAGACCTGGCACGAGTACTGGATGCAGCAGCGCTGGGACTGGTACCGGGGCCTCGGCCTGCGCGAGGAGAACATGCGCTGGTTCGAGCACGCCAAGGAGAAGCTCTCCCACTACTCGAAGCGCACCACCGACATCGAGTACCGCTTCAACTTCGGCGGCACCGAGTTCTCCGAGCTGGAGGGCATCGCCAACCGCACGGACTACGACCTCAAGGCGCACAGCCAGGCCAGCGGCCAGGACCTGTCGTACTTCGACCAGGAGGCCGGCGAGC
Organism: Streptomyces sp. NPDC088733; assembly: GCF_044751185.1. NCBI lineage: Bacteria > Bacillati > Actinomycetota > Actinomycetes > Kitasatosporales > Streptomycetaceae > Streptomyces > Streptomyces sp. NPDC088733. The sequence continues at coordinate 175,140 of NZ_JBIVLH010000003.1, read as the reverse complement.
GCTACTTCCCGTACGTCATCGAGCCCGCGGCCGGTCTCAACCGCGCCATGCTCGCCTTCATGCTCGACGCCTACAACGAGGACGAGGCGCCGAACGCGAAGGGCGTGATGGAGAAGCGCACCGTCATGCGGCTCGACCCGCGCCTGTCCCCGGTCAAGGTCGCGGTGCTCCCGCTGTCCCGCAACCCGCAGCTCTCCCCGAAGGCCAAGGGGCTCGCCGCGGACCTGCGCCGGCACTGGAACATCGAGTTCGACGACGCCGGCGCCATCGGCCGCCGCTACCGCCGCCAGGACGAGATCGGCACGCCGTTCTGCGTCACCGTCGACTTCGACACCCTCGAGGACAACGCGGTGACGGTCCGCGAGCGCGACACCATGAAGCAGGAGCGCGTCTCGCTCGACCAGGTCGAGTCCTTCCTCGGCGGCCGTCTGCTCGGCTGCTAGGTCCCGACGTACGGCGAAGGCGCCCGGTCACCCCCGTGGGGGAGACCGGGCGCCTTCCGTCTGTACGCCCGCGCTTCAGGACGCCAGGCCGCGCACGATCAGGTCGCAGACTGCCGTGAACGCGGCGTCGATGCCGGGGGCGGACCACTCGGCCGCGTAGGCGGGGTCGTGGAAGCGTCCCGCGGCGTCGAAGACGGCCCGCGCCACGACCTCGGGGTCCCCGGCCTCGAACTCGCCCGTGCCGGCGCCGTCCCGGACGATCCGGGTCAACTGCTCGACCAGGTCGTCCACATGGCGCTCGATGACGACGCTCTGCTCCGCCGCCAGCACCATGTACGTCGCGAACAGCTCCGGGTCGCCACCCGCCTTGCGCCGCTTCGCCGCGAAGAGCGCCGCGAGCCACGCCCGCAGCCGGTCCGGCGCGGGGCGGCCGGCGTCAAGCGCTATGGCGGAGAGTTCCGCGTGCGACTGGTCCAGCCAGCGCTGGGTGACCGCCTCCCGCAGCGCCGCCTTGGTCCGGAAGTGCCGGTACACGCTTCCGTGGCTGACGCCGAGCGCGCGGGCCACGTCGACCACGGTGGCCTTGGCGGGGCCGTAGCGGCGCAGCACGTCCTCCGTGGTCTCGAGGATGCGTTCTGCGGTCAGCGTCTCGGGTGGCATGGTGGACATTCTCCCAGGACCCGGGCGGTGGGCGTCAGTGCTCCCGCTCGCTGTCCAGGTGCCCCATCTGCGCGTCCGGGTAGCGGTTGCCCGCCGCCGCGCCGGCCGGGACGGCCGTCTCGATGGCGGCGAGGTCGGCGGCGTCGAAGCGGACGTCCAGCGCGCCCAGCGCCTCGCCGAGCCGCTCGCGGGTGCGGGAGCCGATCAGCGGCACGATGTCCTCGCCCTGGGCCAGCACCCAGGCGATGGCGGTCTGCGCGACGGAGACGCCCTTCTGCTCGGCGATCTTCCGCAGCGCCTCGACGAGCGCCAGGTTGTGGTCCAGGTTCTCGCCCTGGAAGCGCGGGCTCATCGCCCGGAAGTCGTGGGCGGCGAGCTGCCGGTCCCGGGTGAAGTGGCCGCTGATCAGGCCGCGCGAGAGCACGCCGTAGGCGGTCACGCCGATGCCCAGCTCGCGGGCGGTCGGCAGGATCTCGTCCTCGATGCCGCGGGAGATCAGCGAGTACTCGATCTGCAGATCGCTGATGGGGGCGGTGGCGGCCGCGCGGCGCAGGGTGCCGGCGCCCACCTCGGACAGGCCGATGTGGCGTACGTGGCCGGCCTGGACGAGGTCGGCGATGGCGCCGACGGTCTCCTCGATCGGGACGGCGGGGTCGACCCGGGCGATGCGGTAGATGTCGATGTGGTCGGTGCCGAGGCGCTGCAGCGAGTACGAGGCGAAGTTCTTCACCGCCGCCGGGCGGCCGTCGTACCCGAGCCACTCGCCTCCGGGGCCGCGCAGGGCACCGAACTTGACGCTGACCAGGGCCTTGTCACGGTTCGCGCCGGCGGAGCGCAGGGCCTCGCCGATGAGCATCTCGTTGTGGCCCATGCCGTAGAAGTCGCCGGTGTCGATCAGGGTGATGTCCGCGTCGAGGGCGGCGTGGATCGTGGCGAGGGACTCGGCGCGGTCGGCCTCGCCGTAGAGGGCCGACATGCCCATGGCGCCGAGGCCGAGGGTGGAGACGGTCGGGCCGGTGGTGCCGAGGGTGCGGTTGCGCATTGCGGGAGCTCCGTTCAGGGGGTGTGCGGACAACGATGACACATGCACTGACAGATTTCAATATCTGTCAGTGCATGTGCCTGACCCACTCCCTCGTGACCCCCCGACCGGGGGTGCACCCGCCCCGTCATGACCGCCGGGCCGGGTGCCTCACCCCACGTGCCGCGGCAGCCGCAGACTGAACAGCGCCGTGCCCAGGACGGCCGCGAGCTGCACGACCAGCACGATGACCAGGGCGTCCCGCATCCCGTGCCCGGGCGCCAGGGAGAGGAAGAGCGTGCCGAGCGTGGCCACGCCCAGCGCGAGCGCGGACTGCTGCGCGGTCACCATGACCCCGCTGCCCACCCCGGCCCGCGCGGCCGGCACGTCGGCGAGCACCAGCCGGAACAGCACGGGCAGTTGCAGCCCCTGCCCGAAGCCGGCCAGTGCCAGCCCCGGCAGCAGCGCCCAGCCGCTCATGCCCCCCGCGTGCCACTCGCGGGCCACCGACGCCGCCAGCACGGCGACACCCACCGCCTGCACCAGGCCGCCGGCGCTGACCACCCGTCCGCCGTAGCGCAGGACCAGGCGGGGCCCGGCGAGCGAGGCGATGAAGAAAGCCACCGCCATCGGCACCAGCGCGGCCCCGGCCTGCACCGGGCCGTACGCCAGGCCCTCCTGGAGCGCCACCGCGATCACGAACATGAAGCCGCCGAAGCCGAGGGAGAACGGCAGCACCAAAGGCAGCGCCCTGCGCATGCCCGCCGAGTGGAAGAGGCTCGGCGGCACCAGCGGGACCCGTCCCGCGCGGTCCGCCCGGCGCTCGACCAGGTAGAAGGCGATCGAGGCGAAGGGGAAGAGCAGCAGCGACACCCAGGTCCACACCGGCCATCCGGCGGCCCGGCCCTCGGTGAGCGGCGCGAGCAGCGTGATCAGGGACACCGCCAGCAGGAGCGTGCCGGGGCGGTCCACGGGCGCCGGGTGCTCGGAGCGGGTCTCCGGCACACTGCGTGCGGAAAGGAACAGGCCGATCGCCGCGACCGGGACGTTCACCAGGAACACCGCGCGCCAGCCGGTGCCCGCGATGTCCGCGGCGACGAGGATGCCGCCGAGGATCTGGCCGGCGACCATCGACAGGCCGGCGGTGGCACCGTACAGGCTCAGCGCCTTGGCCCGGCGGTGGCCGGAGGTGGCGGAGTGGATGGTGGCCAGCACCTGCGGCAGCATCAGCGCCGCCGCGGCGCCCTGGGCGACGCGCGCCGCCACGAGCGTCCAGGCGTCGGGCGCCAGGCCGCAGGCGAGCGAGGTGAGGCCGAAGGCCGCCATGCCCGCGATGAAGAGCCGGCGGCGGCCGAAGGAGTCGCCGAGCCGCCCGCCGAGCACCAGCAGCACGGCGTAGGCCACGCCGTAGCCGGCGACGACCAGCTCCAGCAGCGCGGCCCCGGCGTGCAGGTCGGATTCGATGGCGGGCAGCGCGACGTTGACGATGAAGAAGTCGATCAGCGGCAGCGCGGCGCCCAGCAGCACGGTGAACAGGCCCAGCGGGCTGAGCACGGGGGAGGCGGGCGGGGCGGGCGACGCCGCGGAGGTGGTGGAGGCGGCGGAGGCGGCGGAGGCTGCCTCGGGAGCGGACGGCGCGGACGCGGCGCCGGTGCCGGTGCCGCCGCGCAGGCGGATCACCCGCGGCTTGACCTGGGCCCGCGACGGCAGGCCGGAGGAGACGGAGAGGTCGTTTCGATCGGTCACCTATGACACGATGGGCCCCTTCCCAAGGTGGTACCAGAGAGCGTTTATCCAGGTATCACAACCACCTGGCAACGGGCTGGGCGATGCGGCACCCTGGGAGTCATGACGACGACCGCAGCAGCCCGGCTGGAACTCGCCTCCTTCCTCCGCAGCCGCCGCGAGCGGATCGCCCCCGAGCAGGTCGGCCTTCCGCCCGGGCGCCGCCGGCGCACCCCGGGACTGCGTCGCGAGGAGGTCGCGCAGCTCGCCGCGGTCGGCGTCACCTGGTACACGTGGCTCGAACAGGCCCGGGAGATCCAGATCTCGGCGCAGGTGGCCGACGCCATCGCCCGCGCGCTGATGCTCGACCCGAACGAGCGGACGCATCTGTTCCTGCTCGCCGGCGTCACCGACCCCAATCCGCTCGCCCGGTGCCCCGGCATGTCGGACCAGATCCGCGAGATGCTCGCCAAGCTGGAGCCGCTGCCGGCCGCCGTCCTCAACAGCCGTACCGATGTCATCGCGCACAACCGCACCTACGGGCGCCTGGTGGCCGACCTCGACGCGCTGCCCTTCGAGGACCGCAACATCATGTGGCTGGCCTTCACCGATCCCGCCTGGCGCGTCGGCATGCCGGACTGGAAGGAGACCAGCCGGCTGATGGTCGCCAAGTACCGTTCCGCGATGGCCGGGCATCTTGCCGAGCCCGCCTGGAAGTCACTGGTGAAGCGGCTGGAGCAGGCGTCGCCGGAGTTCCGCGAACTCTGGGAGCGCCACGAGGTCCAGGAGCCGGAGAACCGCACCAAGCGCTTCCTCAACCCCGATGTCGGCCTGCTCACCTTCGACTTCACCCACCTGTGGCTCGGCCCCCGGCAGGGTCCGCGGCTGGTGACCTACACCCCGGCGGACGACGTCACCCGGGAGCGGGTGCAGCGTCTGTACGAGCTGGTCACCGCCCCTGCCGCTGCCTCCCTGCCGCAGGCCGTCCCCGCCTGACTCAGCCGAGCCGGGCCCGGGCCTCCATGAGCGCGAAGCCCAGCAGGTTCAGGCCGCGCCACTGCGCCGGGTCGGCCGCGCGCTCGTCGTCGGCGGCCAGGCCGATGCCCCATATCCGGTCGACCGGGCTGGCCTCGACGAGTACCCGCCGGCCCGTGCCCAGCAGATAGGCGCGCAGCGCCGGGTCCTGCCCGAACTTGGCCGTGTTGCCCGCCACGACGAGCTCCGAGCGCCGCCCTTCCCACGCCTCGCCGTCGAAGCCGCGCACCTGGCGGCCCAGCCGCTTCGCGGCCTGCGGATGCGGCGCGGCGAGGATCTTCGCCAGCGTCTCCTCGTCGCCGAAGAGCCGGGCCTTGCCGGCCATCATCCAGTGCTCGGCCGTCGGGTAGGCGACGCCGTCGACGGAGAACTCCGAGGGCCACCACTGGCTCAGGCAGCCCGCGCCCACGCCGCCGTCCCGCTGCGGGCGGTGCCCCCAGAAGAACAGGTACTTCGGCCGTGTGCCCCGCGTCGCCAGCGCCACGAGGGTTTCGTGGTCGCGTGCGTCGCCCGGCTCGGTGATCGGCGTGTGCGTCATGCCGTGACGGTAACGCGGGGGTACGACAGCGGGCATCGGGATTACCCGTCGAGCAGCCGGCCCAGTATGCGGTCCAGCAGCGCGAGTTCGTCCTCCGGCAGGGCGGCGAGACCCGGCGGGGGAGTGCCGAGGATGCGCTCGGCCTCCGCGGCGGCCGCGGCACCGGCCGCGGTGACCGCCACGACCTTGCGACGGCGGTCACCGGGGTGCGGGGTGCGGTCCACCAGGCCGCGCCGGGCCAGGTCGTCCACGACGAGCGTGATGTAGGGGCGGTCCGACATGAGGTCGGACGCGAGCTCTCCCGGGGTGACGGGCGCGGCGGCGATCCGGCGCAGCGCCTTGACGCGGAAGAAGCTCATGCCGAGGGCGTCGGCCACCTCCCGGCGGCGCTCGTTGCGTTCCAGGACGAGGGTGCGCAGATTGCGCCACACGCGGTCCGGTGTCCCGTCGTTCACCTGGCGCCCACCATCTCCCGCGGCTCGTCGGCCGCCAGGCGCTGCGCGGCCCGCGCCGCGGTGCCCGCGGCCCAGGAGCCCGTCGTCAGCCAGCCCAGCACCAGCACGACCACGCCGCAGCCGGTGATGATCCACCACGCCGTGATGTCCAGCCCGGCGGCCAGGGCCGCGCCGACGACGGCGACGCCCAACGACTGCCCGACCTGGCGGCTGGTGGAGGCCACGGCCGCGGCGACCCCCGCCTGGGAGCGCGGCATGCCGGAGACGGCGGTGTTGGTGATGGGGGCGTTGACGAAGCCGAAGCCGATGCCGAACAGGACGTACCCGGTGAAGAGCAGGACGTCCGAGGACTGGCCGTGCAGCGCGGCGAAGACCACCCCGCTCGCGGTCGTGGCGGTGCCCGCGAGCAGCAGTGGCAGCCGCGGCCCGCGGCTGCCGACCATGCGGCCGGACAGCGGGGCGAAGACGAGCGCCATGGCGGCCATCGGCAGCAGGTGCAGTCCGGCGTCCAGGGCGGACAGCTTGCGTACGTCCTGGAGGTAGAGGGTGTTGAGGAAGAGGAAGCCGGCGAGCGCGGCGAAGGCGCTCACCGCTATCACCGTGGCCCCGCTGAAGGGCGCGCTGCGGAAGAAGCGGGGGTCGATCAGCGGTTCCCTGCGCCGCCGTTCGTAGCCGATCAGGCCCGCCGCCGAGCACGCGGCGACCACCAGGCAGCCGATGATGAGGGGCGAGCCCCAGCCCGCGCCCGGCGCCTCGATGATCGCGTACGTCAGCGAGCCGAGCAGCGCGATGATCAGCAACTGGCCGACGGGGTCGATGCGGCGCGGCCTGGGCGCCCGGGACTCGGGGACGAACAGGGCGGTCAGCACCAGGGCCAGGAAGCCGATGGGCAGGTTGATCCAGAACACCGAGCGCCAGCCGATGGACTCCACCAACGCGCCGCCGACGATCGGGCCGGCCGCCATGCTGATGCCGACGACGCCGCCCCACACGCCGATGGCCCGTGCCCGCTCCCGCGGGTCGGTGAAGACGTTGGTGATGATCGACATCGCGACGGGGTTGAGCATCGAGCCGCCGACCGCCTGGAGCATCCGGAAGACCACCAGCCACTCCAGGCTGGGGGCGATGCTGCACAGCCCCGAGGCAACGGTGAAGATCACCAGCCCGATGCGGAAGATCCTGCGCCGTCCGATGCGGTCGGCGGTCGATCCGGAGAGCATCAGGAGCGAGGCCAGCACCAGGGTGTACGCGTCGATCGTCCACTGCAGTCCGGAGATCGAGGCGTGCAGGTCCGCGCGCATGGAGGGCAGCGCCACATTGAGGATCGTGTTGTCGAGGCTGACGATGAGCAGGCTCATGCAGCAGATGGCCAGCACCAGCAGACGCCTGCGGTGGCTGAGCTCCGGCATCGGTACCCCGTCCGCTCCGCCGGGACTCCCGCCCCGGACTTTGATTGTATTTGTGTAACCATTTCAATCTACACCCACCTCGGGCCCGGGTCTCCCGTGCGTACGCGAGAATGGGTGGCATGACTGCAGACGCCATCACCGCCCCGTCGCTCACGATCGGCCCGCACACCGTGTGGCCGCCTGTGGTGCTGGCGCCGATGGCGGGCATCACCAACGCCCCCTTCCGCACGCTGTGCCGGGAGTTCTCCGGCGGCAAGGGGCTGTTCGTCTCCGAGATGATCACCACTCGCGCGCTCGTCGAGCGCAATGAGAAGACCATGCAGCTCATCCACTTCGACAAGAGCGAGAACCCCCGCTCGATCCAGCTGTACGGGGTGGACCCGGTGATCGTCGGCAAGGCGGTCCGGATGATCGTCGACGAGGACCTGGCCGACCACATCGACCTCAACTTCGGCTGCCCGGTCCCCAAGGTGACCCGCAAGGGCGGCGGTGCGGCCCTGCCGTACAAGCGCAACCTGTTCCGGTCGATCCTGCGCGAGGCCGTCGCGGGCGCGGGCGACCTGCCGGTCACCATCAAGATGCGCACGGGCATCGACGACGATCACGTCACCTACCTGGACGCGGGCCGTATCGCCGTCGAGGAGGGGATCGCCGCCGTCGCGCTGCACGGCAGGTCGCTCGCCCAGCACTACGGCGGCTCGGCCGACTGGGAGAAGGTCGCCCGCTTGAAGGAGCACGTCCCGGAGATCCCCGTGCTCGGCAACGGCGACATCTGGAGCGCCGAGGACGCGATCCGGCTGATGCGCGAGACCGGTTGCGACGGCGTGGTCGTGGGCCGTGCCTGCCTGGGCCGGCCCTGGCTGTTCGGCGACTTCGTCGCCGCCTTCGAGGGCGGCGGCGACCTGGCCACCCCGGCGCTGCGCGAGGTCGCGGGGGTGATGCGGCGCCACGCCGAGCTGCTCGGGGAGTGGCTGGGTGACGAGGAGCGCGGCGTGATCGACTTCCGCAAGCACGTGGCCTGGTACACCAAGGGCTTCTCGGTCGGCTCCGAGATGCGCCGCAAGCTCGCGATGGCGTCCTCCCTGGCCGAGCTCGACGCGCACCTCGACGGACTCGAACTCGACCAGGAATGGCCGGATGGCGCCGAGGGCCCGCGCGGCCGTACGGCGGCGGGCAAGCGCGTGGCGCTCCCGGACGGCTGGCTGGAGGACCCGTACGACTGCTCGGTGGTCGTCGACGCGGACGCGGAGTCGGACACTTCCGGCGGCTGACGGCATTCCGGGCGGCCGTGTGGCCGTCCAACGGGCCTGATGCGGCGTCGGCGGGGCGAGTGATTCTCGCCACGTCTGATAGGTGTGTTGCTCAGATGAGCACGCCGAGTGTCGCATCACCTCTCTTAGAGCTGGCACTGGGTGCCATCGTTGTCGTCGCCATCCGGTCAAGCCATCCCTCGCATGGAGTAACAGAAACCGCTGACGGTGATCACCGGGCGGCATCATGTGTTCGAGGATTGAATGCATCCGATGCCCGCCCGAACCGGTCCCGCGCTTTCGATCTATCGGCCGATGGGTGGTTACAGCCGTGTGACCTGGTGATGGACGTACTGCAGCGCCTTAGAGATGGGTACGCTCCCCGCCGTCAGGGCATCCCGGCCGCGAGGAGCGAGTCCCGTGTCGGAAGAACAAGAAATCCAGAAGTTCGTCTACGACTTCACCGAGGGCAACAAGGACCTCAAGGACCTTCTCGGCGGCAAGGGCGCCAACCTGGCCGAGATGACCAACCTCGGCCTGCCCGTCCCTCCGGGCTTCACGATCACCACCGAGGCCTGCAAGGTCTACCTGGGCTCCGGCTCCGAACCCGCGGCCCTGCGCGACGAGGTGAGTGCGCACCTCGACGCGCTGGAACAGCGGATGGGCAAGAAGCTCGGCCAGCCGGACAACCCCCTGCTGGTCTCCGTGCGCTCCGGGGCGAAGTTCAGCATGCCGGGCATGATGGACACCGTCCTCAACATCGGCCTGTCCGACGACTCCGTGGCCGGGCTCGCGGCGCAGGCCGGCGACGAGCGCTTCGCCTGGGACTCATACCGCCGCCTGATCCAGATGTTCGGCAAGACCGTGCTGGGCGTGGAGGGCGACCTCTTCGAGGAGGCCCTGGAGGACGCCAAGCGCGCCAAGGGCACCCACAGCGACCTCGACCTGGACGCCGCCGACCTGCGCGGCCTGGTCGAGCAGTTCAAGGCCGTCGTGGCCAAGGAGACCGGCCGGGACTTCCCGCAGGACCCGCGCGAGCAGATGGACATGGCCGTCCGGGCCGTCTTCGAGTCCTGGAACGGCGAGCGCGCCATCCTCTACCGCCGCCAGGAGCGCATCCCCGGCGACCTCGGCACGGCCGTCAACATCTGCTCCATGGTCTTCGGCAACCTCGGCCCCGACTCCGGCACCGGCGTCGCCTTCACCCGCGACCCCGCCACCGGCCACCAGGGCGTGTACGGCGACTACCTGTGCAACGCGCAGGGCGAGGACGTCGTCGCGGGCATCCGCAACACCGTCCCGCTCGCCGAGCTGGAGCAGCTCGACAAAACCTCGTACGACCAGCTCATGAAGATCATGGAGACCCTCGAGACGCACTACAAGGACCTGTGCGACATCGAGTTCACCATCGAGCGCGGCAAGTTGTGGATGCTGCAGACCCGGGTCGGCAAGCGCACCGCGGCCGCCGCCTTCCGCATCGCCACCCAGCTGGTCGACCAGGGGCTCATCGACGAGGCCGAGGCCCTGCAGCGGGTCAACGGCAGCCAGCTCGCGCAGCTGATGTTCCCGCGCTTCGACGAGAAGGCGAAGTCCGAGCGGATCGGCTGGGGCATCGCCGCCTCGCCGGGCGCGGCGGTCGGCAAGGCCGTCTTCGACTCGTACACCGCGGTGAAGTGGTCGCGCTCCGGCGAGAAGGTCATCCTCATCCGCCGCGAGACCAACCCCGACGACCTCAACGGCATGATCGCCGCCGAGGGCATCCTCACCTCGCGCGGCGGCAAGACCTCGCACGCCGCCGTCGTCGCCCGCGGCATGGGCAAGACCTGCGTCTGCGGCGCCGAGGAGCTGGAGGTCGACACCAAGCGGCGGCGCATGACGGCGCCCGGCGGGGTGGTGGTCGAGGAGGGCGACGTCGTCTCCATCGACGGCTCCTCCGGCAAGGTCTACCTGGGCACCGTCCCCGTCGTGCCGTCCCCCGTCGTGGAGTACTTCGAGGGCCGCATGCACGCGGGCGCCGACGACGCCGACGAACTCGTGCAGGCCGTGCACCGGATCATGGCCTACGCCGACCGCGTCCGCCGGCTGCGGGTGCGCGCCAACGCCGACAACGCCGAGGACGCCTCGCGCGCCCGCCGCTTCGGCGCCCAGGGCATCGGCCTGTGCCGCACCGAGCACATGTTCCTCGGCGAGCGCCGCGAACTCGTCGAGCGCCTCATCCTCGCCGACACCGACACCGAGCGCGAGCAGGCACTGAGCGCCCTGCTGCCGCTCCAGCGGTCCGACTTCGTCGAGCTCTTCGAGGCGATGGACGGCCTGCCGGTGACCGTGCGCCTGCTCGACCCGCCGCTGCACGAGTTCCTGCCCGACATCACCGAGCTGTCGGTGCGCGTCGCGCTCGCCGAGTCCCGCAAGGACGCCAACGAGAACGACCTGCGGCTGCTCCAGGCCGTCCACAAGCTCCACGAGCAGAACCCGATGCTGGGCCTGCGCGGCGTACGCCTCGGCCTGGTCATCCCCGGCCTGTTCGCGATGCAGGTGCGGGCGATCGCCGAGGCAGCGGCCGAGCGCAAGCACGCCAAGGGCGACCCGCGGGCCGAGATCATGATCCCGCTGGTGGGCACCGTCCAGGAGCTGGAGATCGTCCGCGACGAGGCCGAGTCGGTCATCGCCGAGGTCCAGGCCGCCACCGGCACCGAACTCGCCCTCGCGCTCGGCACGATGATCGAACTGCCCCGGGCCGCCCTGACCGCCGCGCAGATCGCCGAGGCCGCGGAGTTCTTCTCCTTCGGCACCAACGACCTCACCCAGACCGTGTGGGGCTTCTCCCGCGACGACGTGGAGGCCAGCTTCTTCACGGCGTACCTGGAGAAGGGCATCTTCGGCGTCTCCCCGTTCGAGACCATCGACCGCGACGGCGTCGGCTCGCTGGTGAAGTCCGCCGCCGAGGCCGGCCGCGCCACCCGCCCCGGCCTCAAGCTGGGCGTCTGCGGCGAGCACGGCGGCGACCCCGAGTCCGTCCACTTCTTCCACGAGGTGGGCCTGGACTACGTGTCCTGCTCCCCGTTCCGCATCCCCGTCGCCCGCCTGGAGGCGGGCCGGGCCGCGGCGCAGAACAGGGGCAACGGCACCCGGTAACCAACCCGGCACCCAGAGACCATCTCCCACCCTCACCGGGGGCGGCACCTTTGTGCGAAGGTGCCGCCCCCGCTTCCCTTTGTTCGTCCCCACGACACCGGGCCGCCCGGTTCCGCGGTCAGGGTGGGGCGCATGGCAGCTCCCCGGCCCCTGCAGGCGGTCCTCCACGTCGTGCCGCTCATGGTGCTCGCGGTCGTCCTCCTCGACTCCGCGACCGACTTCTTCCCCGACGACCCGCTGACCGGCGTCGTCACCCCGGCGCGCCTCGCGCTCGGCCTCGGCCTCGTGGCGCTGGTGGCCGGCGGCGCACGGCTGAGCAGCTTCCGCACGCGGCTGGACCTGCCCGTCGTGGTCCTGCTGGGTGCCGCGACGGCGACCACCTTCCTCGGCGGGCACCCCACCGCCCCGCTGCGCGGACTGCTGACCGTGGTCGCCGGCTTCTACTTCGTCGTCGGGCTGCGGCGCACCCAGCCCGAGTCCTGGCGGGCCTTCGGCCTGCTGGCGACGGTCTGCGTCGCGGCGGCCGGCACGGCGGCCTTCACCCAGGTCACCAATGACGTGCCCACCGGCTTCTGCCGCACCGGGCTGCTCACCGACGTGGGCTGCGGCGCCGGCGGCGACGCGGCGCTGACCCGGGCCGTGGGCACCTTCTCCAACCCGAACCTGCTGTCCGCCTTCCTCGTCCTGCTGACCCCGTTCCTGCTGCTCGCCTTCGTGGCGGTCGGCGAGCGCACGGCGGCGACCGCGGTCACCCTGGTGGCGGTGGTGGCGTACGGGGCCGTGCTCACGACGTACTCGCGCGCCGGCTACGTGGCCGCCGTCGCGGGCCTGCTGGTGCTGGGCGGCGCCTACTGGGTCGCGCCCCGCCTCGACCGGCGGCAGCGCCGGATCGCGACCGCCGGAGGCCTGCTGCTCCTGCTGGGCGGCGGTGCGGCGATCTGGCAGACGTCCCGGGCCGGCGACTCGCTGGGCGTGCGCGGGGGCGTGTGGGAGGCGGCGCTGCGGATCGCGGCCCACAACCCGATGGGCGTCGGGCTCGACCGGGCCGGCGCGGTCGTCTCCGCGGCCGTCCCCGGCGACCAGGTCTTCGTGCACACCCACAACATGTGGCTGAACTGGCTGGTGGAGACCGGCCCCGTCGGACTGCTGGGCATGCTCGGCATCACGGTGGTGGCCCTGCTGAGCGCGGCCCGGGCCGCGCGCGAGAAGTCGGTGATCGGCACCGCGGGGCTGGCCGCCCTCACCGGGTTCTTCCTGAGCGCGATGGTGGACCACCCCGCCAACCAGGACCGCATCGCCGCGCTGCTCTGGCTCGTTCTGGGCGTCGTCATGGCCGAGGTGCCCGCACGCTGGCGCCGCCCCGCCCCCACGGCCCCCCACACGCCCCCGGCCGCCGCCCTGCCCGCGCCCCGGCACGGCGCCGGACGGCCCATCTCCGCCCGGCCGGCGGCACCGGTGCCGGCCCTGACGCAGCGGCCGGAAACCCTGGGCTGAGCGCGGGCCGGGCCGCCGCGCGCCGCCGGAAGCGGGCGCGGCGGCCCGCCGGCGTCAGGGCTGCGGAGGCCGGTTCCCGCCCGATTCGCCCGTGCCGTACTCGTCGCTCAGCTTGTCCTGGGCGGTGTCGACCTGGCGCTGGTACTTGCCGCCGGTCCTCTCGTCGATCGTGTCGCCACCCTTGTCGATGCCCTTCTGGGCCTGACTCTCGTGGCCCTTCAGCTTGGCCTTGATCTTGTCCAACATGGACATCGCTGTCCTCCTTGCCGTGAGGCGGGACTCCTCCCAGCATCACCGCCCCACTGAAGATCCGCATCCGGAACCGCGCCCAATGCCGCAGGTGGGGAGCGGTTCGGCGGTCAGCGCAGCGCTCGCGCGACGCCCTGCTCGCGGGGGCCGAGGAACCGCGGGTCCGGGGTGAGGGCGGCGTCGACGGCGGCCTTGGCGGCGCCGGCGATCTCGCGGGCGCCGCCGTAATACCAGGTGACGTCGCGGGGCTCGTCGACACCGACCCCGTACGCGTCGATGCCCGCGGCACGGCACAGGGCGAGCGCACGGCGGATGTGGAACCCCTGGCTCACCAGGAGCGCGTGGTCGACGCCGAAGATGCGCCTGGCGCGGGTGCAGGAGTCCCAGGTGTCGAAGCCGGCGTAGTCCAGGACGACCTTCGCGCGCGGGACGCCGTGCGTGGCGAGGTAGTCCCGCATGGCCGTCGGCTCGTCGTAGTCGGTGCGGCTGTTGTCGCCGGTGACCAGGACCGCCCGCACCTTCCCGGCGGAGTACAGGGCCGAGGCCGCGTCGAGCCGGTGGGCCAGATAGGGCGAGGGCTCGCCGTTCCACAGCCCGGCGCCGAAGACGACCGCGACCGGTTCGGCGGGCGCGTCGGCCAGGGTGCGGACCCGCGGGTCCGCGGTCAGCTGGAGCCATGTGGCGGGCAGCAGCGCCAGCACGCACACCGCCACGGCCGCACGCAGCAACCGCCGCCTGCCCCGCCTGGACCTGGGCAGGCGTGCCGCCAGGGCCCCGGCACCTGTCCGTACCTTCCCGCGCAACCGCTTCACGCCCGAGTCGACGCCGCCCACGTCCCTGCGGTTCCATGATGACCGTGCGAGACGACCACTCCCGCCTCCCGTTCTTCGTGTACGGGACCTTGCGGCCCGGCGAGATCAACCACTCCTGGCTGCTGCGCGGCCGCATCGCCACGGAGACCCCGGCCGTCCTCCATGGCGCCCTGCTCTTCGACGGCCCCGGCTACCCGTACGCCGTGTCCGACGCGCGCGGTCATGTCCAGGGCGATGTTGTGCGTCCGGTCGACGACCTCTACGAGGACGTCCTCGCCGACCTCGACCGGCTGGAGGAGTACACCCCCGGCGCGGCCGACAACCTCTACGAACGCGTCGTCCGCGACGTCCGCACCTACGCCGGCCGGACCCTCCCCGCCTGGGTGTACCTCGCCGCCCCCGCCCACGAACGCGACCTGCGCGCCTCCGGCCGCCCCATCCACGGCGGCGACTGGAAACACCGCTGATACGGCGGCCGTGCCGCGCCGTGCGGGTCCCGCTCATGCGGGCGCGGGCATCCGGGCGGCCGGGGCCGGGGTCGTCGCGGATGGTTGCGGTGGCCCTGGGGCCCGCGGACGGAGCGGGCGCTGACGGTGCGTCCGGGCTGTCCTGACCACGATGAGTGCTCGCGGCCTGCGTTGCGCTGCGCGGTGAGGCTGTGCGGCGCGTGGCCCCGGGGAGCTGCGGACCGGCGCAGGCGCTGACGGCGTGTCCCGGTTCCGGCCCCGACGGCCCCTGCCCGACGGCCCGTCGCCGCGCCGCGCAGGGCGGCCGTGACCCGGCGGCGCCGCGGACGCTGACGGTGTGCTGGGCTCCGGAGTTGAACGCCGTGCCGGTCCGTCTCATGCCGGCGCGGGGTCAGCATGTCGCCGCCGGTCCCCCCGGGTCTTGGCCCCGGGCCGCAACTGGGCGGCCCGGATCGCCGGGCCGCACGCCCCGCTTGCGGAAGCACTGCACGTCCCGGTGGCCGGGGCCGGCCGCCGCGGGGTCGTGCGACCCGAGGTCCGCGCAGGACGCGGGTCCGTTGCGGGCACGGCCGGCGGCGCCCCGATGGGTACGGGGTGCCCGAGCCGGTTGCCGAGGGGCCGAGGCGCCGCTTCGCGAATTGCCGGGCCGGACTGATTCGCGGCCGCCGCGCCACCGGGTGCGGCACCCCGCTGCGACCAGGCACGGGCCGCGCCCGGAAGGTCCACCCAGCGGCGCGGACCGGCCGGGCGGCGCGGAGCGGCCCGTGCGGGGCCGCGCCGGATACTGTCGCTGTATGGACCTGAACCACCAGGCAGCGGACGAGTACGCCCCCTACAGCCAGGCCGACACCGAGCGCTATGTGCCCGAGCCGGACAAGCGGCCCGGCCGCACCTCGTTCCAGCGGGACCGCGCGCGCATGCTGCACTCGGCCGGGCTGCGCAAGCTCGCCGGCAAGACCCAGGTGGTGGATCCGGTCGACGACGAGCGGGCGATCAACAGCAGCCCGCGCACGCGGCTCACCCACAGCCTGGAGTGCGCCCAGGTCGGCCGGGAGCTCGGTGCCGCGCTCGGCTGCGACCCGGACCTGGTGGAGACGGCGTGCCTGGCGCACGACATCGGCCACCCGCCCTTCGGGCACAACGGCGAGATGGTGCTCGCCGAGGTCGCCCAGGACTGCGGCGGCTTCGAGGGGAACGCGCAGAGCCTGCGCATCATCACCCGCCTGGAGCCCAAGCGCTTCACGCACGACGACGACGGCGCGCTGGTCAGCGTCGGCCTCAACCTCACCCGTGCGGCGCTGGACGCGGCCACCAAGTACCCCTGGCCGCGGGGGGCCCATCCCACGCAGCCCGGCAGTCCGAAGTTCGGGGTCTACGAGGACGACCTGCCGGTCTTCGCGTGGCTGCGCCGCACCGCGCCGGCGGACCGCCCGTACGGGCAGTGCTTCGAGGCGCAGGTCATGGACTGGGCGGACGACGTGGCGTACTCCGTCCACGACGTCGAGGACGGGCTGCACGCCGGCCATCTGGACCCGGCCGTGCTGCTGGCCGAGCCGGAGCGGCGCGAGATCTTCGCCGTGGCCGCCGCGCGCTACGCGCCGGGCGCCGCCGAGGACGAGCTCGCCGAGACCCTGGACCGGCTGCTGGACATGGAGTGGTGGCCGCACGGCTTCGACGGATCGGCCATCGCGCAGGCCCGGTTGAAGGACGCCACCTCTCAGCTCATCGGCCGGTTCTGCCTCGCCGCCGAGCGCGCCACCCGGGACGCCTACGGCACCGGCCGGCTCACGCGCTACCGCGCGCAGCTGGTCGTGCCGCGCGAACAGCGCCTGGAGTGCGCGGTGCTCAAGGCGGTCGCCGACCGCTATGTGATGCAGCGAGAGGCGCAGGAGCGGCGGCGCGCCCAGCAGCGGGTGGTGATCGGCGAGCTGGCCGAGGCGCTGCTCGCGCGGGCGCCCGAGGGGCTGGACCCGCAGTTCCGCGGGATGTTCGACGCGGCCAAGGACGACCGGGCCCGCAAGCGGGCCGTCGTCGACCAGATCGCCTCCCTGACCGACTCGGCGGCGACCGCCTTGCACGCCCGGCTCACCGCCGGGCGGTGAGCCCCCGGCGGGCCCCCGGCCGCCCCCTGGAGGGTGTCCGGGAGACGCCCGACCCGGCGCGGCACTCTTCCCGTGGGCCGTGCCGTGCGGGACGCTCACCTCACTGGCAATTGCCAGAGGGAGGGCACCCGGGCACCCGAGGGACTTTCAGGGAGGCGCACAGTGGTGGACGCAGACCAGACATTCGTCATCGTCGGGGCGGGACTCGCGGGGGCGAAAGCGGCGGAGACGCTTCGCTCCGAGGGGTTCACCGGCCGCGTGATACTGATCGGGGACGAGCGCGACCACCCGTACGAGCGCCCACCGCTGTCCAAGGGGTTCCTGCTGGGCAACGAGGAGCGCGACTCGGTCTTCGTGCACCCCGCCGCGTGGTACGCCGAGCACGACGTGGAGCTCCATCTCGGCCAGCCGGTCACCGGACTGGACCGGGCGGCCAAGCGCATCACGCTGGGCGACGGCACCTCCATCCCGTACGACAAGCTGCTGCTGGCCACCGGGGCGGAGCCGCGCCGGCTGGACATCCCCGGCACCGACCTCGCGGGCGTGCACCACCTGCGGCGGCTCGCGCACGCCGAGCGGCTGAAGAACGTGCTGACCACCCTCGGCCGGGAGAACGGCCATCTGGTCGTCGCCGGGGCGGGCTGGATCGGCCTGGAGGTCGCGGCGGCCGCCCGGGGCTACGGCGTCGAGGTCACCGTGGTGGAGGCGCAGCCGTGCCCGCTGCACTCGGTGCTCGGCCCCGAACTGGGCGAGGTCTTCGCGGACCTGCACCGCGAGCACGGCGTGCGGTTCCACTTCGGCGCGAAACTCACCGGGATCACCGGCCAGGACGGCATGGTGCTGTCCGCCCTCACCGACGACGGCGAGGAGCACCCCGCCCACGACGTGCTCGCCGCCATCGGCGCCGCGCCGCGCACCGCGCTGGCCGAGGCCGCCGGGCTCGCCCTCGCCGACCGCGAGGCCGGCGGCGGCATCGCCGTCGACGCGTCGCTGCGCACCTCCGACCCCGACATCTTCGCGGCCGGGGATGTCGCCAACGCCGAACACCCGCTGCTGGGCGGCCGGTTGCGGGTGGAGCACTGGGCGAACGCGCTGAACAGCGGGCCGGTGGCGGCGCGCGCGATGCTGGGCAAGGAGGTGAGCTACGACCGCGTCCCGTACTTCTTCACCGACCAGTACGACCTGGGCATGGAGTTCTCCGGGCACGCCGCCCCGGGAACGTACGACCAGGTGCTGGCCCGCGGCGACGTCGGCAAGCGGCAGTTCATCGCGTTCTGGCTGCGCGAGGGCCGGGTGCTCGCCGGGATGAACGTCAATGTGTGGGACGTCACCGACAGCATCCAGAAACTCATCCGCTCCGGCCGCCGGGTCGACGCCGAGGCGCTCGCCGACCCCGCCGTGCCCCTGAACTCCCTGCTGGAATGAGCGCCCGCACGGTCGCCTAGCATGGTCCTCATGGAGTTCCGTACCGCTGTCGTGCCCGTCGAGGAGATCTTCGATCTGCGCTGGACCGTGCTGAGGCCGGGACTGCCGCGCGCATCCGCGATCTTCGTCGAGGACGGCCACCCGGCCGCGTTCCACATGGCGGGCTACGACGGCGAAGGCGCCCTCGCCCCGGTCGTGACATGCGTCACGCTCTTCCCGGAGCAGCTGCCGGGGCACCAGGAGGCCGCCTACCGCATCCGCGGCATGGCCACCGCCGCCGAGGTACGCGGCCGCGGACTGGGCTCCGCGCTGCTGGGCGCGGCCCTCGCGGAGGCCCGGGAGCGCGGGGCGGAGCTGGTCTGGTGCAACGGCCGCACGTCGGCCCGCGGTTTCTGGGAGGGCCAGGGCTTCACGGCGGTGGGCGAGGAGTTCGTCCTGCAGCCCGCGGGCCCGCACTTCCTGTTCGTCGCCAAGCTGGTCTGACCGCGCCCGGGCGGCGCCGTAGAATCCCTGTGTGGCAGGGCGGATCAGGGACGAGGACGTCAGGGCGGTGCGGGACGCGGTCCCGATCGACGCCGTCGTCTCGGAGTACCTGCAGCTCAGGAACGCCGGCGGAGGCAACCTCAAGGGCCTGTGCCCCTTCCACGACGAGAAGTCCCCCTCCTTCCAGGTGAGCCCCAGCAAGGGGCTGTACCACTGCTTCGGCTGCCAGGAGGGCGGCGACACCCTCGACTTCGTGATGAAGGTCGACCATCTGTCCTTCTCCGAGGCCGTCGAGCGGCTGGCCGCCGTCGCCGGCATCACCCTGCGGTACGAGGACGGCGGCTACACGCCGGGCCGCCAGCAGGGCGAGCGGATCCGCCTCATCGAGGCGCACAAGGCCGCCGCGCAGTTCTACGTGGAGCAGCTCGGCAGCCCCGAGGCGGAGATCGGCCGCGCGTTCCTCGCCGAGCGCGGCTTCGACCAGGCGGCCGCCGAGCACTTCGGAGTGGGCTACGCCCCGGCCGGCTGGGACCACCTGGTGCGCTTCCTGCGCGGCAAGGGCTTCAGCGACCGTGAGCTGATCGTCTCCGGCCTGGCCAGCGAGAGCCGCCGCGGCGGGGCCATCGACCGGTTCCGCGGCCGGCTGATCTGGCCGATCCGCGACATCACCGGCGAGGTCATCGGCTTCGGCGCGCGCCGGCTCCGCGACGACGACCAGGGCCCGAAGTACCTCAACACGCCCGAGACGCCGATCTACAAGAAGTCGCAGGTCCTGTACGGCATCGACCTGGCCAAGAAGGAGATCGCCCGCACCAGCCGGGCCGTCGTCGTCGAGGGCTACACCGATGTCATGGCCTGCCACCTCGCCGGCATCACCACCGCCATCGCGACCTGCGGCACCGCCTTCGGCGGCGACCACATCAAGATCCTGCGCCGGCTGCTGATGGACAACGCCAACGCGGAGGTGGTCTTCACCTTCGACGGCGACGAGGCCGGCCAGAAGGCCGCCCTGCGCGCCTTCGAGGACGACCAGAAGTTCGCCGCCGAGACCTCCATCGCCATCACGCCCGGCGGCATGGACCCGTGCGACCTGCGCCTGGCCGAGGGCGACGCGGCCGTGGAGCGGCTGGTCGACTCCCGTACTCCGCTGTTCGCGTTCGCCCTGCGGTCGGCGGTGGCCCGCTACAACCTGGAGACCGCAGAGGGCCGCGCCTCCGCGCTGGAGGCGGGCGCGCCCATCGTCGCCGGCATCAAGAACTCCGCCATCCAGCACGAGTACGCCGTGCAGCTCGCTGGCATGCTGGGCATCCTCGACACCCAGTTCGTCGTGCGCCGGGTGGGCCAACTCGCCCGCTGGCAGCGCGAACGCCGCCAGTCCGGTGCGGGAGCCGCGGGCCCCCGCACCGCACGTCCCGCGGCACCCCCGGCCGGCCCCGCCGCGCCCGCGGGTCCCCGCGGCCCGCGGCTGGACATGCGCAGCCCCGCCCAGCGCGTCGAGCGTGAACTGCTCAAACTCGCCCTCCAGTACCCGGAGTTGGTCTCGCCGGCCTTCGACGCGTACGGCGAGGACGAGTTCACCGCCCCGCCCTACATCGCCGTGCGGCGCGCGATCAGCGAGGCGGGCGGCGCGGAGTACGCGGACCCGCAGTTCCTGACCCGGGTGCGCGACGTCGCCCCGGACGACACCGTGCGCTCGCTGGTCACCGAACTCGCCGTGGAGCCGGTCCAGCACAAGACCCCCGAGGTCTACGCCGGCAAGATCCTCGTCGACGTACGCCGGCAGGCCGTCGCCCGCCGCGTCGCGCAGCTCAACGCCGATCACACCCGGCTCACCGCCCAGGGCCCCCGCGCCGACCAGGACCAGCTCGCGGCGATCGGCGGCGAACTGTGGGCGCTCCAGCAGTACGACCACCGCCTCCGCGAGCAGGGCGCTGCCGCCCTGTAACCGTGCCGTGCCCCGTCCGCCCCTGTGCCGGGCGGGCATGCGGAGCCTCTTGCGGGCCGCACCCGGAACGCGGGGCATCGGTACGCCGCCGCCCGGCATGCGGCGGCCTCCCACGGCGTTGCGCGTCGGCGCGGGCCGCCCCGTCCGTCCCTGTGCCGATCGGCCCGAGTGCGGCTGGTCGGGCGGGCATGTGAAGCCCCTTGCCTGCCGCGCCCGGAACTCTGGCCGCCGGTACGCCGCCGCCCGGCACGCCGCGGGGACCGCCCGCCGCGCCGGGCACGCCCCGTCCGTCCCTGTGCGGATCGGCCCGAGTGCGGTCGGCCGGGCGGGCGTGTGAGCGTCTTGCGGGTCGGGCCCGGAACGCGGGGTGGGGGCGGCCTGCCCGCGTGGTTGGTCCGGGTGGCCTGGTGGCCCCCCGCCGGTCTGCTGCCGCCCGGCTTGCCGCGGGGGCCGCCCACGGCGTTGCGTGTCGGCGCGCGGGCCGACCCGTCCCGGCAGTGCGCTCTCCAGGGCGGCGGCGAGCATGCGGCGGCCCAGCGGGGTCGGACCGAACGGGGGGACCAGGGGCGGGTCTTGTGCCCGGAGGTCCACAGTCCCGTGCAGCGGCCACCCAGGGCGACGGCCGACGGCGCGTGGTGCCCGAGCCGGAGGTGGAGAAGCTGCCGTCCGGGACAGCGGTCACCCGGGACCGCCCGCCGCGCCGGAGGCGTGACCGCGGGGTCGCCCTCGGTCACACTCGGCCGGAAAAAGCGGCGCACGACCCTCGTGGGCCCGGTGTGCCGTACGCCACACTGGGGGCGGTGCAAGAGTCCTCGGAGCGCGGAATTCCGGGAGGCGCCGACGCCGGCGCCCAGGGAGTACCGCTGACGGCGAACTCCCGGACGGGCCGCGGCGAGGGCGCCGCAACCGTTCCGCTGCCGCGCGCCTCCGAGTCCGTGGTTGCGCACACCGTGGAGGTCGCTCCCGTGCAGATCCAGACCCTGACGCCCCCGGCCCTCGTGACGGACGACCTGCTGGAACGGGTCCCGGAGCAGCAGCACGCCGCCCTGCACCCGGAGGGGGCCGCCGCGCCCGGGCCGGACCCGGAGGCCGGTCCCGACCCTGACGGGGAAGGCCCGGAGGACGACGACCCGGGCCCGGTACGGCCGTTCAAGGAGGACGTGGCGGGGCCGTCCGCCGACCTGTTCCGGCAGTACCTGCGGGAGATCGGCCGCATACCCCTGCTCACCGCCGTCGAGGAGGTCGAACTCGCCCGCCGCGTCGAGGCCGGCCTGTTCGCCGAGGAGAAGCTGAGCAGCACCCCGGACCTCGACTCGCGGCTCGCCGTGGACCTCGACCGCCTGGTCGTCCTCGGCCGGATGGCCAAGCGGCGGCTCATCGAGGCCAACCTCCGCCTCGTCGTCTCGGTCGCCAAGCGCTACGTCGGCCGCGGCCTGACCATGCTGGACCTGGTGCAGGAGGGCAATCTCGGCCTGATCCGGGCCGTGGAGAAGTTCGACTACGCCCGCGGCTACAAGTTCTCCACCTACGCGACCTGGTGGATCCGGCAGGCCATGAGCCGCGCCCTGGCCGACCAGGCCCGCACGATACGCGTCCCGGTGCACGTCGTGGAGCTCATCAACCGCGTCGTCCGCGTCCAGCGCCGGCTGCTCCAGGAACGCGGCTACGAGCCCTCCAACGAAGAGGTCGCCGCCCATCTCGACATCCCGACCGAGCGCGTCGCGGAGGTCCTGCGCCTGGCCCAGGAACCCGTCTCGCTGCATGCTCCCGTGGGCGAGGAGGAGGACGTCGCCCTCGGCGACCTCATCGAGGACGGTGACGCCGCCTCGCCCGTGGAGTCCGCCGCCTTCCTGCTTCTGCGCGAGCACCTGGAGGCCGTCCTGTCCACCCTCGGCGAGCGCGAGCGCAAGGTCGTCCAGCTCCGCTACGGACTCGACGACGGCCGGCCGCGCACCCTGGAGGAGATCGGCCGCATCTTCGGCGTCACGCGCGAGCGCATCCGCCAGATCGAGTCCAAGACCCTCAACAAGCTCCGCGACCACGCGTTCGCCGATCAGCTCCGCGGCTATCTGGACTGAGCGCTCGGCGTCCCGGCCGACGGCAGGGACCCCCGGCGGAGCAGTCCGCCGGGGGTCCCTTTCGCTTCCGCGGGAGTCGCGGTCAGTCGACCTCGGCGACCGCCTGGGCGAACTGCGCCGCGTACAGGCGGGCGTAGGCGCCGTCCTTGAGCAACAGCTCCTCGTGGGTGCCCTGTTCGACGATGTCGCCGCTCTCCATGACGAGGATGACGTCCGCGTCGCGGATCGTGGAGAGCCGGTGGGCGATGACGAAGCTGGTGCGGCCGTGGCTGAGCTGGGCCATCGCCCGCTGGATCAGCACCTCGGTGCGGGTGTCGACCGAGCTGGTCGCCTCGTCCAGGACGAGGATGACCGGGTCGGACAGGAACGCCCGGGCGATGGTGATCAGCTGCTTCTCGCCCGCGCTGACGCCCGTGCCCTCGTCGTCGATGACGGTGTCGTAGCCGTCGGGGAGGGTGCGGATGAAGCGGTCGGCGTGCGCGGCGCGCGCGGCCTCCTCGATCTGCTCGCGGGTGCTGCCCTCGGTGCCGTAGGCGATGTTCTCCGCGATCGTGCCGCCGAACAGCCAGGTGTCCTGGAGCACCATGCCGATCCCGGACCGCAGTTCCTCCCGCGACATGGACGCGATGTCGGTGCCGTCCAGCGTGATCCGCCCGCCGGTGACCTCGTAGAACCGCATCAGCAGGTTGACCAGGGTGGTCTTGCCCGCACCGGTCGGGCCGACGATGGCCACCGTGTGGCCGGGCTCGACGGCCAGCGACAGGTCGTCGATGAGCGGCTTGTCGGGCTCGTAGCGGAAGGCGACGTCCTCGAAGCGGACCTCGCCGCGCAGTTCCTTGCGCAGGCTGGGCGTCTTCGGGTCGGCGCTCTGCTCCGGTGCGTCGAGGAGTTCGAAGACCCGCTCGGCGGACGCCACACCGGACTGCACCAGGTTGGACATGCTCGCCACCTGCGTCAGCGGCTGGCTGAACTGCCGCGAGTACTGGATGAACGCCTGCACGTCGCCGATGGACAGCGCGCCGCTGGCCACCCGCAGACCGCCGACGACCGCCACCAGGATGTAGTTGATGTTGCCGATGAACATCATCGCGGGCTGGATGATGCCGGAGATGAACTGCGCCCGGAAGCCCGACTCGTAGAGCGCCTGGTTCTGCTCGTGGAAGGCCTGCGCGGACTCCTCCTGGCGGCCGAAGACCTTCACCAGGGTGTGCCCGGTGTACATCTCCTCGATGTGGGCGTTGAGCTTGCCCGTGGTCCGCCACTGCGCGACGAACTGCGGCTGCGCGCGCTTGCCGACGGCGGTGGCGACCACCACCGACAGCGGCACCGTGACGAGCGCCACCAGCGCCAGCAGCCACGAGATGGAGAACATCATCGCGAGCACGCCCACGATCGACAGCAGCGCGAAGATGATCTGGCCCAGCGTCTGCTGCATCGTCTGGCCGATGTTGTCGATGTCGTTGGTGGCCCGGCTCAGCACCTCGCCGCGCGGCTGCTGGTCGAAGTACGACAGCGGCAGCCGGGCCAGCTTCTCCTCGACGTCCCGGCGCAGCCGGTAGATCGCGCGCTGGATGATCCGGGTGGCCAGCCGGCCCTGGACGATCGAGAAGACCGCGGCGGCCGCGTAGATCGCCACGGCGATCAGCAGCACATGGCCGACCGCGTCGAAGTCGATGCCGTGCCCAGGGGTGAAGTCGATGGACCGGAGCAGGTCGGCGACGGTGTCGTTGCCCTGCTGCCGCAGGTGCTCGATCGCCGTGGCCTTGTCGGTGCCGGCGGGTATGGACCGGCCGATGACGCCCGCGAAGATCAGGTCGGTGGCACGGCCCAGGATGCGCGGCCCGAGGACGTTGAGGCCGACGCCCAGGATCGTGCACGCCAGCATCGCGTACAGCAGGGTGCGTTCGGGGCGCATCAGGCCGAGCAGGCGCTTGCCCGAGCCCTTGAAGTCCATGGAGCGCTCGGTGGGCTGGCCGCTCATGAAGCGCATCGGTCCCGCCGCCGGCACAGGCCCGCGGCGGGGGGTGGGGACGCTCACGCGGCCTCCTTCTCGGTGAGCTGGGAGAGCACGATCTCCCGGTACGTCGGATTGCCGTCCATCAGTTCGCGGTGGGTGCCGGTGCCCACGACCCGGCCCTCGTCGAGGACGACGATGCGGTCGGCGTCGCGGATGGTGCTGACCCGCTGGGCGACGATCACGACCGTGGCCTGCGCGGTCTGCCGGGCCAGTGCGCGCCGCAGGGCGGCGTCGGTCGCGTAGTCCAGCGCCGAGAAGGAGTCGTCGAAGAGGTAGATGCGCGGTTTGCGGACCAGGGCCCGGGCGATCGCCAGGCGCTGCCGCTGACCGCCGGAGACATTGGTGCCGCCCTGCGCGATGGGGGCGTCGAGCCCGGAGCCGTCCTCGGAGAGCCGCTCCACGAACTCCCGCGCCTGCGCGGTCTCCAGGGCCTGCCACAGCTCCTCGTCGGTCGCCTCCGGGTTGCCGTAGCGGAGGTTGGAGGCGACGGTGCCGGAGAAGAGGTAGGGCTTCTGCGGGACGAGGGCGACGGTCTCGGCGAGGTCCACCGGGTCCAGTTCGCGGACGTCGACCCCGTCGATCAGCACCTGGCCGCCCGTGGCGTCGAACAGCCGCGGCACCAGCCCCAGCAGGGTGCTCTTGCCGCTGCCCGTGGAGCCGATGACCGCGGTGGTCTCACCGGGCCGGGCGACCAGGCCGATCGCGTGCAGCACCTCGGCCTCGGCCCCCGGGTACTTGAAGTCCGCGGCGCGCAGCTCCAGCTCGCCGCGGCGCACCGGCAGCCGTACGGGCTGCGCGGGCGGCACGACGCTGGTCTCGGTGCCCAGCACGTCCTCGATGCGCTCGGCGCAGACCTCCGCGCGGGGCACCATCATCACCATGAAGGTCGCCATCATGATCGACATCAGGATCTGCATCAGATAGCTGATGAAGGCGGTGAGCGCGCCGATCTGCATGCCCCCGCTGTCGATGCGGTGCGCGCCGAACCACAGGACGGCGACGCTGGTGAGGTTCACCACCGCCATCGCGATGGGGAACATCAGCGTCATCATCCGCCCCGCGCGCAGCGAGACGTCGGTGAGTTCGTCGTTGGCCTTGCCGAAGCGCTGCTGCTCGAACTCGTCCTTGTTGAAGGCGCGGATGACCCGGATGCCGGAGATCTGCTCGCGCAGGACGCGGTTGACCGTGTCCAGCCGCTGCTGCATCCCGCGGAACAGGGGGCGCAGCTTCCGGACGAGCAGCACGATCAGGACCGCCAGCACGGGCACGACCGCGAGCAGCAGGGAGGACAGCGGAACGTCCTGGCCGAGCGCCATGACGATGCCGCCGAAGCACATGATCGGCGCCGTGACCATCAGCGTGAAGGTCATCAGCACCAGCATCTGGACCTGCTGCACGTCGTTGGTCGAGCGGGTGATCAGCGACGGGGCGCCGAACTGCCCGACCTCGCGGGCGGAGAAGCGCTGCACCCGGTCGAAGACCGAGGCGCGGATGTCCCGGCCGACGGCCATGGACGTACGGGCGCCGAAGAAGGTGGCGCCGACGGAGCAGGCGAGCTGCGCGAGGGTGACGGCGACCATGATGCCGCCGAGCTTCAGGATGTAGCCCGTGTCACCCTTCACGACGCCGTTGTCGATGATGTCGGCGTTCAGCGTGGGCAGGTAGAGCATGGCGATGGTCGCCACGAGCTGGAGGACCACGAGCACGGCTATGGAACGCCGGTACGGGCCCAGGTGGGAGCGGAGGAGTCGGATCAGCACGACCGCTGACCCTATAGTCCGAAGGTTGCCACAGGCACCCGATTTACCGGGGCATTCCTCACACCCGGAAAGACTCTGACGGACATCCGCGCGCCGAGCGGATCAGCCCCCGAACGCCCCCGGATGCGTCTGCTCACGCACCGCGACGAACTGCTGCCGCACCGAGTGCCCGATCGCCCCGTCGTCCGGCCCGGCGTCGACGACCGCGTACTCCGCCTGCTGCCAGTACGGGGGCTGCTCGGGCGAGCCCTTCCCCTCCGCCACCGCCAGCGCCCACGCCGCCTGCCGGGCCGCGCCCAGCGCCGCGTACTCCGCCGGCGGCGGGATCACGATCTGCGCGCCCAGCAGCGCCGGGGCCAGCGACCGCACCGCCGGCAGATCGCCCGCGGGGCCCAGCAGGAAGATCCGGCGCACCTCCACACCCCGCCCGCGCAGCATGTCGAGCGCGTCCGCGAGCCCGCACAGCATGCCCTCGAAGGCCGCCCGCGCCAGGTGCTCGGGCTTCATGCTCTCGCGCCGCAGGCCGGTGAGGGTGCCCGCGGTGTGCGGCAGATCGGGGGTGCGCTCACCCTCCAGATAGGGGAGCAGCACCAGTCCGTACGAGCCCGGGGTGGAGCGCAGCGCCAGCTCCGACAGCCCCGCGAGGTCGGTGCCCAGCAGATCGGCGGTGCCGCGCAGCACCCGTACGGCGTTGCGGGTGTGCAGCATCGGCAGATGGTGTCCGGTCGCGTCCGCGAAGGAGGTGATCGTGCCGGACGGGTCGTTCAGCGCCTGGTGGTGCACCGCGAAGACGGTGCCGGCGGCGCCCAGTGACACCACCGCGTCACCCGGCCCGACGCCCAGTCCGAGCGCGGCTGCCATGTTGTCCCCGGTGCCGGCCGAGATCAGCAGCCCCTCCGGGGTGCGTCCGGCGGGCTGGGCCGGCGCCAGCACCTCCGGCAGCGCCACCGCGTGGCCGAGCGCCCGCTCCACGATGTCGGTGCGGTACTGGCCGGTGGCCGCCGACCAGTAGCCGGTGCCGGAGGCCTCGCCGCGGTCGGTGGTCCGCCGCTGCGGCCGGCCCATCAGCTGCCAGACCAGCCAGTCGTGGGGAAGCAGCACCTCGGCGATGCGCCCGGCCGCGGCCGCCTCGTGCTGCGCCAGCCAGCGCAGCTTCGCCACCGGGTACGCCGCCTGCGGCACCGACCCGACCGCCGCCGCCCAGCCGGCCTTGCCGCCCAGTTCCTCGGTGAGGTCCGCGGCCTGTATCTGCGCCCGCTTGTCGTTCCGCAGCAGTGCGGGCCGCACCAGCGCGCCGCCGGCGTCCAGCGCCAGCAGGCCGTGCTGCTGCCCCGACACGCCGATCGCCTGGACGCCCTCCAGCATCCCGCTCCTGGCCGCCTCGCCGAGCGACAGCAGCCACGCCTCCGGATCGATCTCCGTCAGCGCCCCCGCGTCCTCCGCCCCCTGCGCCGGATGCGGGGCGTGGCTCTGCCGGAGCACGGCCCCGCTGTCCGCGTCGCACACGACCACGGTCGTACCGGCACCGGAGCTGTCGATCCCCGCCACAATCCCCATGCGTCGCATCATGCCGTACGCGCGCCGCACGCAGGGCGACCGGGCCGGGCCGGCCCCGGCCGTCAGGTGGTGCCGGTGCCCCAGTCGTCCTGGTCCCCGCCGTTGCCGCGCAGCCGGCGCACCCGGTCGGCCACCGCGGGCGGCAGCCGGTCGCCGACCTTCGCCGACACCGCGTCCACGGCCTTCACGGCCGCCTCGCGCCCGGTCTGCCCGGCGGTCTCCACGGTGTTCCGCACCGCGGGGTTCTGGGCGATCCGCTGCGCGCTCTTGCGCAACTGCTCGTACCGCTCGCGGCCGGCCCGCGCCCCGAGCACGTACCCGACGGCGATCCCGCTGATGAACGTCAGTCGGTAGCGCATGGCTCCACCTCTCGTGGGTCCTCTGGGGCTGTGTTCCGCGCCTACCCGCTGTGGCCTGCGGACAACCGCGGCGTTACCGGTTGGCGGAGCACCCCCCACCTTGCGCTAATGTATGTGTCGCAGCGAGCGCACGCCGTCCGGGATGCCGGAAACGGGTACATTCGGTGCAAGCGGAGCAATCCCCTGTAGCTCAATTGGCAGAGCAGCCGGCTGTTAACCGGCAGGTTACTGGTTCGAGTCCAGTCGGGGGAGCTCGCGCAAGTCTTTCCCCTGTAGCTCAATTGGCAGAGCAGCCGGCTGTTAACCGGCAGGTTACTGGTTCGAGTCCAGTCGGGGGAGCGGTGATCAAGGACTCCTTCGGGGGTCCTTTTTCGTGTGCGGGAACCGATCACCGGGTGATCGAGGTCTCCCAGGTGGTGCGTCTGTGACCCGCGAGGGCGACAGATCGTATGAGCAGCTATGCTGCGGCAGACGGCGTGCACGACACGTGAAGGCGCGCCGTACGGGGCGGTAGCTCAGCCGGTTAGAGCAGCGGACTCATAATCCGTCGGTCGTGGGTTCGAGTCCCACCCGCCCCACCCTGGGCGGCAGGTCGGCAATCCAGCCGGCCTGCGCCAAGCCCCCAACTGGGGCCCGCACACGGCCCGTCGGCCCGCGGCACCGATCGCCTGCCGGCCCGGGCGCGGAACGGTCGCGCCCAACCGGGCAGCGGGGCCGCCCGTGTGGCCAAGCCGTCGCCGCTTCGCGGCTGATGGGGAAATCGCCGTCGCTCGCCCGGACATGCCATGGCGACGCCGTTGGGGCCAGGACGTGCCGACCGGTCAGGGCGGTGCGGGAGGCTGGACGTACGGCATGGCCGGTGCCATGATCACGCGAATATCGCGGTGGGGTCCGGCTTCCAGGGGGGAACCGTGAAGCTCTGGCTAGGAATAGCTCTCGTTGTGCTGGCATCGCTCTTTGCCGCCTCCGGTGTTGCGGGGATCACCCAGGGCTGGGTGGTTCCGTGGAACCGGCGCCGTGTCAGCCGTCCGGGCCTCTACGGCTGCGGCCAGTTGGTGTTTGCTTTCGGGCTCTACTGGCAGGCGCTGTTCGCATGGGTGATCAACGACCCCGGCGCCCGGGCCTGGGGCACCTTGGCCGGCAGTGCGATCCTGCTGGCCGGTGTCATCGTGCTGTTGCCGGCCCAGTTCATGAGCAGCGATCGAGGGGCAGGGCGGTGAACAGCCCCGCGGACGCCCACCCTTGACCCCGTACGGCGGCGTTCTAGGGTGCCGTCATGAGAACCGTGCTGTGGGCGCTGGCCGCGCTCTTCTTCGGCGCTCTTGCCGTGTCCGCCGTGGTCGGGATCATCACCGGGTTCCCGAGCGGGCTCGCCGGCGTTGCCGTCGATGCGGGGCACGTGATCGTCAGCGGCCTGGCCACGGGCTGGGCCGTCGGCAAGGCACGTGAGGGCTGTGCCGCCCGCAACAGGTGACGTTCGCCCGCCCGGCGGCGCCCCGGGTGCGGGCGGACCGGGCCTCGGGCAGGCTCGGATGCGGCGGGCTTCGCGCCTCCCCCTCAGCGGAGCCCGCGGCCCGAGTCGGCCCCCACCACAACGGCGTGGCGGGGGCCTGCTTCGTTCGGGCCAAGGGAATTGCGGGAAAGGTGACTTGGCCGGGCTGCGCGCGGCACCCTCGTGATCGGGCGCGGTGGCGGGCTGGCTAGGGTGCGCGGCATGAAATCCGTTCCCTGGACCCTTGCCGGCACCGTGCTCGGTGTCATGGCACTGTCGACCGTCGCGGGCATCGTCGTCACCCTGAGCCGCGGAGTGTCGGCCCAGACCGTCTGGGCGCTGCCCTTCTCCTTGGCCTGGCTGGTCGGGCTCGGCTTCGCGTCCCGCATCGCGTGGCGCAAGGCCCTGGGCCGCAACAACGAACTGCCCGAAGGTCGTTCGGAGGGCTGAGCGCCCGGCCGCCTGCCCGTGCCGCGCGGGGGTCAGGACACGCAGAGCGTCTTGCGCAGCGCCGCGTTGACGGCCTCGGCCTGCGCCGCGGTGACCTGGTGGTCGCCGGTGCCGAAGCGGGCCTGGGCCGACGAGACCGCGTCCCCGCCGCCGCTGATGGTCGCGCACTGGTTGCGGGCGTTGGCGATCGCCTTGTCCGCGTCCTTGGTGTACGCCGGGTCGATGGCCGTCAGCGCGGCCAGCAGGGCGGTGCGCTCGACGCCGGTGGGCTCGTCCGGCAGCAGGTCGGCGATGTCGGGCACGGGGGAGCCGGCGGCCGTGGGGGAGGACGTCGGGTGGCTGTCCGCGGGCGCGCCGCTGCCGTCGCCGCCGGAGGTGCACGCGGTGAGCCCGAGCAGGAGGGCGGCGCCGGCGAGGACGGCGGCTGTCAGGTGAGTACGCATGCCCGGCATTGTGACGGGGCCCGGGCGTGCGGGGGCCGAGTCGGCGCATCCGCGTGTCGCGGGCGGGGAGGATCCCGTGGCCCCGGCTGCGCAGGGCGCCGCCCCGGCCGTCACACGGACGACAGGTCGATCGCGCGGTCGACGTCGGCGGGGCGCAGGACGCGGAGGATGCCCTCCAGGAGGTAGTAGTCGCCGTAGGGGACGGAGACCTCGACGCCGTCCTCGGCGGGGCGGTTGCGGGTGGCGCGGGCGAGGACGGCCTGGGCGCGGGTGGACCTGGTCGTGAGGCAGGTGGTGGCCAGGGCGGTGAGGATGCGGAGCGCGGCCTCGCGGTAGGACGTGCGGCCGGTGGCGGCGGAGAGGTCGAGCAGCCCGCAGGCCAGGACGGCGCCGGCGGAGGAGTCCTTGACGTCGTTCGGCTGCTGGGGCGCGAGGTAGTCCCAGACGGGGACGTTGTCGGGGGTGAGGGCGCCGAGCGCGTAGTCCGCCAGCTTCGCCGCCGTGGTGAGGAACTGGGGGTCGCCGGTGCGCCGGTGCATCGTGGTGAAGCCGTAGACGCCCCAGGCCTGGCCGCGGGACCAGCAGGAGGCGGGGCTGTAGCCCTGCACCGTGTTGGGGCCGATCGGGGCGCCGGTGGCCGGGTCGAAGTCGTAGACGTGCGGTGTGGAGCCGTCCGGGCGGGGGAAGTTGCGCTGGGTCGTGCGTGCGTGGGCGGTGGCGGCGTCGAGGTAGCGGGAGTCCCCGGTCTGCTCGGTCGCGAAGGCGAGCAGGTCGAGGTTCATCATCGTGTCCATGATCACGCGGCCCGCATTGGCCGGGTCGTTCAGCGCGCCCCAGGCGCGGATGAACCGGCCCGCGCTGTTGTACCGCTTGACGAGCGAGGACGCCGCCTGGACCGCCCCGTCGCGCCACTTGGGGTCGCCGGTGAGCCGCCAGGCGGTGACCCACGAGGGGGAGAAGAGG
This sequence comes from Streptomyces sp. NPDC088733, assembly GCF_044751185.1. Taxonomy (NCBI): domain Bacteria; kingdom Bacillati; phylum Actinomycetota; class Actinomycetes; order Kitasatosporales; family Streptomycetaceae; genus Streptomyces; species Streptomyces sp. NPDC088733. The sequence goes on along the minus strand of NZ_JBIVLH010000003.1, from coordinate 143,373 downwards.
AAGCCCAGGTCGTGCGTGCCGGTGTCGGTGCGGCGCGGGGCGAGGCGGTCGGCGGCGGCGAGCGCGAGGGAACGGAAGCGGGCGTCGCCGCTGTGCAGCCAGGCCATCCACAGCGTGCCGGGCCAGAAGCCGCCGACCCAGTCGCCGTTGTCGGAGTAGGTCCACTTCTCGAACTTCGTGATGACGGGGAACGACGTGACGCCGGGGGCGACCGCCCGCAGCTTGGTCACGGCGTAGTCCGCCGCCGCGCGCAGGGTCTGCTCGGTCTCGGCCGGATCGGGGGCCGGGAGCAAGGACGCGGCCCGCGCGGAGGGTGCGGTGACGGTGGTCGCGGCCGCGGCGCCGGCCGCGGTGCTCAGCAGGTGTCGCCGGGAGATGCTCATGGGTGCCCGCCGTTTCGAGTGGGGGGACGGATCACGAAGAGGCGAGGCAAGCGTGGCACGGCGTTCCCGCTGAAGTACATATACGTGGCGTGGATTTGTGTATGTGAACCCGGGCGTCACTCCGTTCCCGGCGCGCCCCCCGCGGCCTCGGCTGCGCCGTCCTCGCGGCCGGCGGCGTAGACGCGCTGGACGAACTCGGCGGCGGTCGCCTGGTCGAGGTCGTCGGTGAGGCGCATCAGTTCGGTGGTGAAACGGATGATCGGGTTCTGTGCCATGCGTACAGGAGACCGCGCCGAGGGGCCCGCTGCCAATCGGTGATTCGCACTAATGTGCGGGTCCTGGTCTGTGGAACCCCGCCGGACCGGGACACTCCCGTGATCGCCGTTGCCGGCCGGCGCGGGGTGCGACTGCGATCCTGTGGATGCCGCACAGCCACGGAGAAGGAGAAGGCGATGCCCGGAAAGCCGAGGATTCTCGTGACCGGTGCCGCGGGGAGCGTGGGAGGCGTCGGCCGCACCGCGGTCGAGGTCCTGCGGGACCGCGGCTTCCCCGTGCGCGCGTTCGTCCGCCGCGAGGACGACCGGGCCGAGGCGCTGCGGGCCATCGGTGCCGAGGTGTTCGTCGGGGACCTGACCAGCACCGCGGACGTGGCCGAGGCGGTGCGCGACTGCGCGCGGATGTACTTCGGGATGAGCGTGTCGGCGGAGTACCTCCAGGCCGCCCTGGTCGCGGCAGCCGTTGCCCGTGACTACGGCCGGCTGGAGGTGCTGGTCAACATGTCGCAGATGACCATCTCCCAGATGGACCTCACCGGCGGCTCGGACTCCCGGCAGCACCGGCAGCAGTGGCTTGTGGAGCAGGTCATGGACTGGTCCGGGGTCCCCGTCACCGAGGTCCGGCCGACCGCCTTCATGGAGAACCCGATCTTCCTGGCGGCCGGTTTCGGCTCGGTCACCCGGGACGGCACGATCCGCCTGCCCTTCGGCTCCGGCCGCACCTCGCCCATCATGGGGCGCGACGTCGGGGAGGCGGTCGCGGCGATCCTGGCGGACCCGGCACCGCACATCGGGCAGGTCCGCGAGCTGACTGGGGCGGCGTCCCGCGACATGAACGCGATCGCGGCGGAGTTCTCCGAGGTGCTCGGACGGCCCGTCAGGTACGTCGACGTCCCCTACGAGGAGTGGGTCGCCGAGGATCTGGGCGCGCTGGGGCTGCCGGAGCACGTCCGGCAGCATCTGTCCGTCATGGCGCGCCTGCACGCGCAGAACCGCTACGACCGGGCGACCGGCGACCTGGAGCAGCTCATCGGGCGTCCGGCGTCGGGCGTCCGGGAACTCGTCGCGGCGCACCCGGAGGTCTTCGCCTGACGTGCGGCCCGTCCCGGCCGGGGGCGGGACGGGCCGCACGCACTCAGTGGTCGGCGCAGCAGGGCGTCGGGTTGGGCACCTCGAAGGGGGCGAGGCGCCCGCCGACGGCGGGGACCAGCGGCAGGACGAGCCGGCCGGCCTGCCACTCCGGGCGGACGTGGTCCCTGGTGAGGACCTCGACGCCGGGCTCGGGCCGCTCGTCCGCCGGGGAACCGAGGACCATGAGCCCGGTGATGGGGGTGTGCGCGAGCACATCGGCCACCGTGATCACGCCGGTGAGGTGTTCCACGCCGGGGAAGACCACGGCGCGGCCGCCGGTACGGGCGGCGGCCTCCTCCGCGGCCTGAGAGGCGGCGGCGGCGAGCGGGGCCGGGCCGTGGGTGCGGCCGGCCAGATGCACGCCCCACGGCTTCGGTCCCGCGGTCTCCGGCCCGTCCGCGCCCTCATCGGCGGCTGCGGCGTCCGGAGCGGTCAGCGCCCGCCAGGCCGCCTCGGCCGCCGCGGGCCCCTCCTCGTCCGGCAGGGTGAACGACACCGCCGTGTGCGGGGTGCCGGTCCGGATGAGGTGGGTGCAGGCGACCGTGCCCGCGGGAAGGCCGAGCCGGTCCACCAGATGGTGGATCAGGTGGTCGGCCTCCCGCAGGCCGGACGTTCCGGCGTCGACGCCGAGGACCGTGCCGTTCGTCACGCGGGCAGCACCCAGATCGGGTTGGTGTAGAACCACAGGTCGCGCCACGGGTCGGCGTCGCCCACGACGTCGATCGCGGGGCCGTGCGGGTCCACCGCGGGACCGTTCAGGCCGACGGCGCTGCGGTTGCCGTCCGTACCGCGCAGGCGGACGTACAGCGGGCGGTCGACGCGGCCGAGCGACCAGCGCAGACGCACCGAGCCCACGGACTGGTTGACCTCGAAGGACGTCACGACCTTGGCGGTGGGCGCGGCGAAGGTGTCCTTGTCGGAGGCGCGGCCGGTGACGTCGCCCTGGATGACGTCGACACGGGCGAGGGTCGGCACGAACTGCGCCCAGTTGGGGCCGTTCGCCAGGTCGATCTCGAGGATCAGGTCGACCTTGTCGCCGCGGCGGATGCGCAGCATGCCGCCGAGGGTCTGCTCGTCGCCGCCGGCCTTCAGGCGGGCGTTGAGACCGCTGATCAGACCGCCGTGGTCGACCCAGACGCGGCCGTCGCGGATGCCGTCCATCACGGCGCGGTAGGAGAAGCTGACGGCGCCGACGTGGGTGCGGCTGTACTGGCCGGGCCAGAAGTCGCCGTCAGTCAGGTTGAGCGCGCCGCCGTAGACCGGGTCGTTGTACTTGCCGTTGGCGTTGAAGTCGCTGCCCGGGCCGCGCACCGAGTTGTCCGCGTACACGTTGTGGGCGTCGGAGTTGGCGGTGATCCACCACGGCTTGCCCTCGGCGAGCAGGCTGTCCCACAGACCGCCGACCGTGGCGGTCATCCAGTCGAAGCCGCCCCAGGTGCGGTAGCTCACCAGGGGGTAGCCGGCCCAGGACTGGGCGCTCGGGCTGCTGTCGTACGCGCCGCGGCCGGCGCCGGGGCCCTGCGGGGCGCGGATGCCGGAGGCCTGGTGGCCGGGGGCGCCCTCCATGCCGACCGCGATGGTCGGCTGGGCGTCGCGCCAGGCGCGGATCTCGTGCGGGGAGTCCAGGCCCTTGCGGGCCGGGTGGTTCGCCAGGAACAGCGCGTCGCGGACGCGGCGCTGGTCGACGGCGTCGGCGAGGAAGTTCAGGCCCGCGATGGCCAGCGCCTCGTTGGCCGGGGTGCTGTCCGTGGCGCCCTTGACCGAGCCGTCGAAGGAGTTCTCGAACTCCTTGAGCACCGCGACCTCGTTCGCGCCGGGGTGCACGAAGACGGTGCCGTGCTCGGCGCCCGGGATGTTCCACTCCAGGCCCTGGAAGACCAGGGTGTCCTCGACCTCGTCGCGCGCGGCGAGGATGTCGGGGTTGACCTTCTCCACACCGATCTTGGCGTGCTGCTCGCTGCCGTGGTCGGTGATGACCATCCAGTCCAGGCCGTTGCCGTTGGCGTGCCGGACGTGGTCGGCGACGCGGTACTTCGCGTCGGAGCTGTACTGGGTGTGGATGTGGTGGTCACCGGCCAGCCACAGGAAGTCGCCGTTCCAGGTGCCGCTGCGGCCCGTCTTCTCGTCCGCGAAGGCGGGCGTCGCGCCCGTCGCCGCGCCGGCGAGCACGCCGCTCGCGGCCAGGCCCGCGCCGAGCAGGCCGGTGCGCCGCAGCATCCCGCGACGGGAGAGCTGGTTCGGCGTCAGTTCCTCGTCGGGCACGGACATGTCCAGGGCGGGCGGCAGCGACTGCGAGGCGTCGCCGTGCCCGTGGTGGTGTCCGTGGCTGTGGTCGTGTCCGTGGTGGTGGCCGTGGCCCATGTTTCGCTCCTTGCTCTGAGCGCCGGTCCGCGCTGTTAGGAGACGTGCAGGAAGAGAGCCTGCGGAGGCTGGATGAATTCTTCGGACCGGCAAGGTGGAGGCGAGAGTTACGCCACATGTGATCCGGGTCGCTTGTTCCGGAACGTGTCAGTTCGCCTCACGCCGGGGGCTGATGGGCCGTGGGTTGTCTGAACAGCCGCTTTTTTACCGTGAGTTGGGCGTACGCGCTGGTCCGGGGCCCGCACGGGCGTTCCCGCTGCGCGCGGGCTGCTGGGGCCCGGTCTCAGGCCTCGGCGACCGCCGCCGCCCCCGCGACCAGCAGCGCGCAGCCCGCCGCGGCCGCGATCGCGGCGGCCGCGCTCACATGGAGCACGACGAGGGCGCCGATCGCGGCCCCGGCGATCAGCGCGACGACACTCAGCGCCTGCCGCACGGCCAGCGGCCGGGGATGCCTCGGGGCGCCGGCGTCACTGACCAGGGCGACCAGGGTCCGGGTCATCACGCTCGTCGTCAGTCCGCCGACCTTCAGCCGTCCGGCCATGGCGTTCTGCATGCCGAGCGCGACCGCGCAGATCGCGACCAGGGCGTCGTGCGGCACGCCCACCGCCGACAGCCCCGCCGCCGTGCCCAGCAGCACGGCCTCGCAGCCCGCACCGGCCCGCACCAGCGCCGTCGGCGGCTCCAGCCGGCCCACCGTCGCCCGGCAGATCAGGATGCCGGCGACGAATCCGCCGAGGGCCACCACGGAGGTGACGGGGGAGAAGCCGGAGACGCCCGCCATGCCGAGGCTGACGAAGACGAGGTTGCCGGTCATGTTGGCCACGAACACATGGCCCAGGCCGATGATGCTCACCGCGTCGATCAGCCCGCTCAGCACGGTGAGGGCGAGCAGCAGCGCGGGAAGCAGGCGTCCGGGCCCGGCGGCCGCTCCACCGCTCATGTCCGCCGCCCTTCGCCGATGCCGTGCCCTTTCCCGGTCAGGATGCACCGCGCAAGCGCGGGGAGCAGACTGGTGCGTGGCCGATCAGGGGTACGGGTCCGGAACGGGCCGGGCCGGACCGGGCCGGACCCGAAGGAGCGTGGTGATGGCGGAACCCTCCCCGGAGGCGCTGTCGCAGTCGGTGCTCAGCCCTCTCACGACCTCCGCCATCTTTCTGGTCGTCACCGTCGACGACGGGGGTGAGGACACCGTCCGCGATCTGCTGGAGGACCTGTCCGGCCTCCGGCGTTCGATCGGCTTCGGCTCCCCGGGCGGCAGGCTCAGCGTCGTCGCGGGCCTCGGTTCGCAGGTCTGGGACCGCCTCTTCGACGCGCCGCGGCCGGCCCACCTGCACCCCTTCGAGGAGCTGACCGGGCCCGTCCACCATGCCCCCGCCACCCCCGGCGACCTGCTCTTCCACATCCGGGCCACCCGGCAGGACCTGTGCTTCGGGCTCGCCGTGCAGATCATGGAGCGGCTGCGCGGCGCCGTGACGGTCCGCGACGAGGTGCACGGCTTCACCTACCTCGATGTCCGCGACCTGCTGGGCTTCGTCGACGGCACCGAGAACCCCGTCGGCGCCGAGGCCGCCGCGGCCGTCCTGATCGGCGACGAGGACCCCGGCCACGCCGGCGGCAGCTATGTGATCGTGCAGAAGTACCTGCACGACATGGACGCCTGGAACGCCCTCACGGTCGAGCAGCAGGAGCTGGTCATCGGCCGGAGCAAGATGGGCAACATCGAGATGGACGACGACGTCAAGCCCGCCGACTCGCACGTCGCCCGCACCACGGTCGTCGACCCGGACGGCACCGAGCGGCAGATCCTCCGCGACAACATGCCCTTCGGGACCGTCGGGAGCGCCGAGTTCGGGACGTACTTCATCGGCTACGCGCGGACGCCGGAGGTCACCGAGACGATGCTGCGCAGGATGTTCCTCGGCGACGACGAGGCGTCCTACGACCGCATCCTGGACTTCTCCACCGCCGTGACCGGCACCCTGTTCTTCGCCCCGCCCGCCGCCTTCCTCGACGACCTGCCCGGCCCGCCCGCCCCGGCGGCGACCGCGGTGCCCGCGACCGTACCGGCCCCGCAGTCGCTGGGGATCGGAGACCTCAGGAAGACCGCCACGCCATGAACAACCTGCACCGAGAACTCGCCCCGATCTCCGACGCGGCCTGGGCGGACCTGGAGGACGAGGCGCGGCGCACCTTCGAGCGCCACGTCGCGGGCCGCCGGATCGTGGACGTCCCCGAGGCCGAGGGGCCCGAACTGGCCGCGGTGACGACCGGTCACCTGGCCGACGTGGAGGCGCCCTCGCCGGACGTCCTCGCGCACCTGCGCCGCTCGCAGCCGGTCGTCGAGCTGCGGGTGCCGTTCACGGTCGACCGCCGCCAGGTGGACGACGTGGAGCGCGGCGCCAAGGACGCCGACTGGCAGCCGGTCAAGGACGCCGCCCGGCGGCTGGCCTTCACCGAGGACCGGGCGATCTTCGAGGGCTGGGCGGCCGCCGGCATCGACGGCATCCGCGCGAGCGCGTCGAACCCGCCGCTCACCTTGCCGTCCGACGTGCGGGACTACCCCAACGCCGTCAGCCAGGCCGTCTCGGCGCTCCGCCTCGCCGGAGTGGGCGGCCCCTACACGCTCGCGCTCAGCGCGGAGGCGTACACGGCCGTCAACGAGACGTCGCACTACGGCTATCCCATCCAGACCCACCTGGCCCGCGTCCTGGACGGCGAGATCGTCTGGGCCCCCGCGATCGACGGGGCCTTCCTGCTCTCGACGCGCGGCGGCGACTTCGAACTGCGCATCGGCTCGGACGTCGCCATCGGCTACCTGTCGCACGACGACACCAGCGTGCGGCTGTACTTCCAGGAGACGCTGGCCTTCCTGGTGCACACCGCCGAGGCGGCGGTCGCCCTCGCCCCGGCCGCCGCGTAGCCCGGCCGGTTCCGGGTAACGGACCGATATGACCGGAAAGCACAGGAAACCGTCGCTCTGGCCGCACCGCCACCCCGAGCGCCGGGAGCCGCACACCCGCCACGCGGCCGGCCCGCCCGGCGCCGGCGTCATCGGCGAGGGCCCCGCCACCCCGCCGCCGCTGGTCCCCGGCACCCACGTCGACGGAAGCCAGGCGCCGCACCACAGGGCCTGAACCGGCCCCCTTCTGGGAGGATCGCCGGTGCCGACGCGCCGTGCGTCCAAGGGGGTTGAACGTGCCGTCCACCGAACTGACGCATGTCTTCCGGATCGCCGCGCCGCCGCGGGAGGTCTACGAGCACCTGGCGGAACCGGAGCACTACATCGGCCTGTCGCCGCTGGTGGTCGCCGTCCGCGAGGTGCGCCGCGAGGACGATGGCACGGTGCGCTACACCGCCGTGGAGCGCTTCAGGTTCCTCGGCCTGCGCCACGACAACGCCATCGACGTCACGTTGAACGCCGACCCGGCCGGCCTGCCGGACACCGCGTCGGTCGGCGGCGAGGTGCGCAGCCCCGGCCGGGTCCGCATGGGCTACCGCTTCGCCATCGCGGCTGACGGCTCCGGCAGCGTCGTCACCGACGTGCTGCGCCTCAGTACCCCGCCGGGCCTGCTGCGCTTCGCCGCCTCCCAGGCGAGCGCGGTGCAGGCGACACGGGCCGCGGTGCTGGCCGAACGCCTGGAGCGGCGCGCCTGACGTCCGTACGGGTGGACCGGGCCGGGAGCGCGTGACACGTTCCGTCACGGTGGGGACCGTTTGTGTGATCATTCGCCGTCCCTTCTGGAGGAATCCCCACGATGAGCGCGCACACGGAGAACGAGATCGTCATCGACGCGCCGTTGCAGTACGTCTGGCTGCGCACGAACGACGTCGCCGCCTGGCCCTCGCTCTTCAGCGAGTACGCGTCGGCCGAGGTCATCGCGCAGGAGGGCGACACCGTGCGCTTCCGGCTCACGATGCACCCGGACGAGAAGGGCCGCGTCTGGTCGTGGGTCTCGGAGCGCACCGCGGACCCGGTGACGCGCACCGTGCGGGCGCGGCGGGTGGAGACCGGCCCGTTCGAGTTCATGAACATCTTCTGGCAGTACGAGGAACTGGGCCCGGAGAGCACGCGGTTGCGCTGGGTGCAGGACTTCCGCATGAAGGCCGACGCGCCCGTCGACGACGAGGGCATGCGGCAGCGCATCAACGGCAACTCCAAGGTGCAGATGCAGCTCATCAAGGAGCGCCTGGAGGCCCGCCGCATCCGCCCGGTCGGCACCCTGGACGTACCGGCCGACACGCGCCGCGGCGGCGACATCCGCACCCTGCTCGCGACGGGTTCCGTCGGCACGACGGACGGCTTCTGCGGCATGGTCACGGTCGGCCCCGGCGAGGCGGTGGCCGAGCACTACCACCCCTACTCGCAGGAGTACCTGGTCGTCGTGGAGGGCGAGTTGCGGGTCGACCTCGACGGCGTGCCACGCAGCGTCGCCGCCAACGAGGCCCTGCTCATCCCCCGCGAGGTGCGGCACCGCGTGGTGAACGCCTCCGGCGCGGTCGGACGCGCGGTGTTCTTCCTGAGCCCGCTGGCGCCCCGCCCCGACCTCGGCCACGTCAACACCGAGAGCCGGGAGGAGGCGGCCGCCGTGGCGCAGGCCGCCGTCACCGAGGGCCCGTCGGAGCCGGGCCGCGAACTGGTCGACCGGTGACGGGACGCCCGGCCGCGCGCCGCGTCGTGGTCACCGGCGTCGGCGCGGTCGCACCCGGCGGCGCCGGGCGGGAGGCGTTCTGGCGGCGGATCGTCGGGGGGCAGCCGGCGGTCCGCCGGATCAGCCGCTTCGACGCCTCCGGCTACCGCTCGCAGATCGCCGCCGAGGCCGACTTCGACCCGGTCGCGGCCGGGCTCACCCCGCAGGAGGTGCGCCGCAACGCCCGCTACGCGCAGTTCGCCCTGGTGGCCGCCGCGGAGGCGCTCGCCGACAGCGGCATCACGCCGCAGGAGGAGGACACCGACCGGATCGGGGTGTGCCTCGGCACCGCCGCGGGCGCCACCGCCACCCTGGAGGAGGAGTACGCCGTCGCCAGCGACGGCGGCCGCGACTGGGAGGTGCGCGCCGAGTACGGCGTCCCCTTCCTGCACCGGGCCATGCACCCCTCCTCCGCGGCGGCCGAACTGTCCCTGCGCTACGGGCTGCACGGCCCCTCCGTCGTCGTTTCCACCGGCTGCACCTCGGGCATCGACGCGATCGGCCACGCCTTCCAGACCCTGCGCGACGGCGAGGCCGACGTGGTGCTCGCGGGTGCCGGCGACGCGCCCATCTCGCCCGTCACGGTGGCCTGTTTCGACGCGGTCCGCGCCACCACCGACTTCGACGGCGACCCCGGGCGCGCGGCGACCGCCTTCGACGCGCGCCGCAGCGGGTTCGTCCTCGGCGAGGGCGGCGCCGTGCTCGTCCTGGAGGAGATGGAGCGCGCCGTCGCCCGCGGCGCCCGCGTCTACTGCGAGGTCCGCGGCTACGACAACCGGGCCAACGCCTACCACATGACCGGGCTGCGTCCCGACGGCTACGAGCTGAGCGAGGCCATCATCACCGCCATGTCCGAGGCCGGCATCTCCCCCGAGGAACTGGACTACATCAGCGCCCACGGCTCCGGCACCACGCAGAACGACCGCCACGAGACCGCCGCCTACAAGCGGGCCCTCGGCGAGCACGCGCGGAAGGTGGCGATCAGCTCCATCAAGTCGGTCATCGGCCACTCCCTCGGCGCGATCGGCGCCCTGGAGACGGCCGCGTGCGCCCTGGCCATCAGCCGCGGCAAGATCCCGCCGACGGCGAACCTGGTCCACCCCGACCCGCTGTGCGACCTCGACTACACGCCCGTCTTCGCCCGCGAGCAGCGGGTGCGGCACGCGCTGTCGGTCGGCAGCGGCTTCGGCGGCTTCCAGTCGGCGATGGTCTTCTCCGCCCTGGACGCGGACGGGCGCGACGCGGGCGCGCGCGGGGTCGCGGAACGCGACGGCCGTGCCGACCGGGACAACCGTGCCGACCGGGACGAGGCGGCGGCATGACCACGCGCGCGGTCGTCAGCGGCATCGGCGTGATCGCCCCCACCGGCATCGGCACCGGCCCCTACTGGCGGGCCACCCTCGCCGGGCGCAACGGCCTGCGCCCGCTGGGCCGACCGGACGCCGGCCGCTCCCCGGTCGTTGTGGCCGGTGAGATCACCGGCTTCGACGCGGGCGAGTGGATCGGCGACCGGCTGCGGGCGCAGACCGACCGGTGGACCTGGTTCGCCCTGGCCGCCGCCGAGATGGCGCTGACCGACGCCGCCCTCAAACCGGCCGACCATCCCCCGTTCCATCTGTCGGTGGTCACCGCGGGCGGCTCGGGCGGCAACGAGTACGGGCAGCGCGAACTCCACCACCTGCTGGCCGGACGGTCCGGCAGGACGGCCGCCCGCGGACCGGCGGCGTCCTTCTACGCGGCCAGCACCGGGCAGATCTCCATCCGGCACGGATTCACCGGCGGCTGCGGGGTCGTCGCCTCCGACGGGGCGGGCGGCCTCGACGCGCTCAAGCAGGCGTGGCGGCTGCTGCGCCGCGGCAGCAAGGCCGTGCTCGTCGGCGGGACCGAGGCGCCGCTGTCCCCGTACGCGCTGGCCTGCCAGGCGACCCTGCCGACCGTGCACCGGGGCACCGATCCCGACCGCGCCTACCTGCCGTTCAGCCCCGACGCCTCCGGCTTTGTGCCCGGCGAGGGCGGCGCGCTGATGGTGCTGGAGGAGAAGGCGTACGCCGCGGAACGCGGCCGGCTCGCCTACGCCGAACTGCTCGGGCACGCCGCCACGCACGACGCGTACCACCACACCCTGCCCGCCCCCGACGGCGCACAGCTCGCGCGGGCGATGACCACCGCCCTGGAGCAGGCCGGCCGCGAACCGCAGGACGTGGACGTGGTCTTCGCCGACGGCGCGGCGGACCCGGACGGCGACGCCGCCGAGGCCGCCGCTCTGCGCCGGGTCTTCGGCGACCGGCTGGCCGCGCTCCCGGTGACGGTCCCGAAAGCGGCGGTCGGCCGCCTCGTGTCGGGCGCGGGCGCACTCGACGCCGCCACCGCCGCGCTCTCCCTGCGCACGGGCCTGATCCCCCCCACCCGCGGCGCGGACGAGGCGACCTGCCGGGACCGGTACGGGCTCCGCCTGGTCACCCGCTGGCACCGCCCGGACCACCTGCGCACGGCACTGGTGGTGGCCCGCGGCACGGGCGGCTTCAACAGCGCGGTGGTGCTGGGGTCGTTGGGGTGAGGCCCGTGGGCCTCCTGCTTCCGGTGCCGGCGGTGGCTCGCGGTGCGGGCGGTTGCACCAGCGCGGTTGTGCGGGGGCGGGGCAACGGCTTCCGTTCCACGGGACCGCGATGCGCTCTGCCTTGGCGCCTGCCAGTCGCGGCCGGGCCGGCCGCGTGTTCAACAGCGCGGTCGCGCGGTGTGTGCCGCCTGGGGCGACGGCGGACGCCCGACGGGTGCGGCGCGGGGCTGACTGCTTCCGGTGCTGGTGCTGGCTCACGGTGCGGGCGGGTGACGGAGGGCGGCAGTCCCACGGGATCGGCGGCGCCTGCCGGTGGCGGCGGGGCCGGGCTGACTGCCTCCCGTGCTGGTCGTGTCTCCCGGCGCGGCGGCTTCAACAGCACGGTCGTGGCAGGGCGTTGGAGGGACGCGGGTGGGCCGTCCGGGACCATGGGCCCGCGGTGCGTCTTGCCGTGGTGCCTGCGGGGGGCGGCCGGGTGCTTCAACCGTACGGTCGAGCAAGGGCCTTGGGGGGAGTGCCGCGTGGGCCGGCGCCCGCGTATGCCTGACGGGTGCGGGGCCGAGCTGTCGGCGCCGGCGGTGGCTTGCACGGCGGACGGCTTAAACAGCGTGGTTGTACAGGGGCGTTGGCGAAGCCCGTGCAGGCCGTCCAGGGCGGCGGCCGACGGGGGGGGCCGGGCCGACTGCCGTCGGCGCCGGTGGTGGCTCCAGGTGCGGATGGCTTCAACAGCGTGGCTGTGCGGAAGCGTTGGCGAGGCCCGCACAAGCCGCCGGGGGCGATGGCGGCCGTCCCCTGGGGTCTCGGGGCGTCTGCCAGTGGCGGTCGGGACGGATGGGTGGAGCGGAGGCTTCAACCGCGCGTTGGCGCCCGGACGTTGGCGCGAGGCCCGAGCGGAGCGCCCGGGCACGACGACGGCCGCCCCACGGGTGTGGGGCGGCCGTAGTCGGGGATCGCCGATGCCGCCGCTTCGGGCGGTGCACCTTCGCGCGGCCGTGGACGTCGTTGGCCAAGGCCGGGAGCGGGAGGGCCGCGGCGCTGCCGATGGCGGGGACGGACAGGGCCGCGCGGGAGAGTGCGCCGGCGAGGGGGGTGCCGTCAGGAGTTGATGCAGACGTTCCCGACGGTCGGGTTGACCAGCGAGAGCAGGAGGTTGACGCTGTTCCCGCAGACGTTGACCGGGATGTTCACCGGGACCTGGATCGCGTTGCCGCTGACCACGCCGGGGGAGCCGATCGCGGCGCCGTCCGCGTGCGCACCGCCGCGGCCGAAGCCGCCGTAGCCGCCCGCAAAGCCACCGCCGTGGCCGCCACCGTAACCGCCGCCGTAGCCGCCGTCGGCAAGGGCTCCGCCCGCGCTGCCGAGGACCGCGGCGCCCGCCGCGACGGTCAGGACGGCTGCCTTCGAAAAACGCTTCACGAGCTGTTCCTTTCATTGATCACTGCCTGCCGACTGGTCAACGAAGCCCCCGCGTCGCGGATGCGGAGCGTCACCCGGATAGCCGTCCGGGCCGAGCGGGCGGGAATACCAGCTGATAACCAGGGGTCCGGGGGGCCGTCCGATCCACCGAGCCGTCAAGGAGCCCCGCACATGCGCCTGTCCTTGCGGCGGACCGCGTCCGCCGCCCTCATAGCCGTCCTGCCGGTCCTCGCCCTCGCCCTGCCCGCGGCACCCGGTGCCGCCGAGCCCCGGCCCGGCCCACCGGGGGCGATACCCGGGCGGTACATCGTCACGCTGAAGCCGGGCGCCTCGCCCGACGCGGTGCTCGGCGGGCTCGGGGCCACGCCGCTCTTCACCTACCGGCACGCACTGACCGGCTTCGCGGCGCAGCTGACGCAGGCCCAGGCGGAGAAGGCGCGCACCGCGGCCGGGGTGGACGAGGTGGAGCAGGACGCGATGGTGAACGTGCCGCCCGGCGAGGACGCCCCCGCGGACAGCGACCTCGAACCGCCGTACTCCGGCGGCCCGGACGGCGGGCCCGTGGACCTGCCGGAGGAGACCCCGGCCCCCCTGCCGTCCGCCTCCGCGCTCCGCATGGGCGGTTTCACGCCCTGGGGGCTGACCCGCATCAACAACCGGGCGCTCGGCGGTACCGGGTTCTCCGTGAAGGCGACGGGGGCCAAGGTGACGGCGTATGTCGTCGACAGCGGCATCGAGTTCTCGCACCCGGACTTCGGCGGCCGCGCGGTGCCCGGGTACGACGCGATCGGCGACGGCCTGGACGGCGGGGACTGCAACGGCCACGGCACGCATGTGGCGGGCACGGTCGGCGGCAGCTACACGGGGGTCGCGCGCAAGGTGTCGCTGGTGTCGGTGCGGGTCTTCCCCTGCGTGGGGCGGACCGCGAACTCGGTGATCCTCGCGGGCATCGACTGGGTGGCCGGGCACGCGAAGCGTCCCGCCGTGGCCAATCTGTCGTTCGCCGGACGCTGGTCCCTGGCGGTGAACCGCGCGGTGGAGGCGCTGTCCAGGACGGGGGTCTTCCCGGTGGTGGCGGCCGGGAACGACAACATCAACGCCTGCTTCGTCTCCCCGGCCTCCTCGCCGGGCGCCTTCACCGTCGGCGCCATCGACCAGGAGGACCGCCGGGCCTGGTTCAGCGACTGGGGCACGTGCGTGGACATCCACGCGCCCGGCACGGGCATCCTGTCCGCGTACCTCAACGGCAGCTTCCGCGACATGGACGGCACGTCGATGGCCGCCCCGCATGTCACCGGGATCGCCGCGCTGTACAAGGACACCTACGGCGACGCGTCCTTCGCGGCGCTGTCGGCGTGGCTGGGCGAGCACGCGATCCGCAATGTCCCGCTGGACGGGGGGTTCGGCACGGTCCGGCTCGCCGCCTTCACCAACGGCCTGTGACACGGCGGGCGGAGAGCGCGACGAGGCCGCCGGAGGAATCCTCCGGCGGCCTCGATCGAGACAGTAGGACTGCGTCAGCTGTTGATGCAGACGTTGCCGGCCGTCGGGTTCAGCAGGGCGATGATGCCGATGCCGTTGCCGCAGACGTTGATCGGGATGTTGATCGGCACCTGGACGACGTTGCCGCTCAGGATGCCGGGCGAGCCGATGGCGGCGCCCCGCGCGTGGGCACCGCCGCCGCGGCCGAAGCCGCCGAAGCCGTTGCCGTAGCCACCGCCGTGGCCGTAGCCACCGCCGTAGCCACCGCCGTGGCCGAAGTTACGGCCGCCGCCGAAACCGCCGCCGCGGTTGTCGTTGCCACCGGCGACAGCCGCCGTGCTGGCGCCGAAAACGGTGACCCCGGCGATGATGGTCGAGATGGCGACCTTGGTGAAGCGGTTCACTTTTATTCCCTTCGGATCGGTCCGACTCCAAACGTCGTGACCGAATCAACGCCTGCTGATGTCCGGAGATGCGAACCATCACCCATATAGTCCTGTCAGATAAGCACACTGGGTGATGGATCGTCAGGTGGGCCAGTCGTTCGGACGTGCCCCTGGTGTCGCGTGTGCACGGTGCGCGGCCATTGCCCGGCCCGCCCCGGCGCGGATACGCTGCGTTCGCGATACCGATCGCTTTTCGGAATCTCGAACAGCCGAGAACGGCCGTGAACGACCGCTCGGAGAGAGCGAGCAGAGATGGGACGTCTCGTACCCGCGGTGACCAGAGCGCTGGACATCCTGGAACTCTTCCTCGAGGGGGACGGCACGATGTCCGCGCCGGAGATCACCCGCAGGCTGGAGCTCCCGCGCACCACCGTGCACGAGCTGGTGACGACACTGGCCGCGCGCAACTACCTCGTCCCGCTGCCGGGGCAGGCCGGCCGCTACCGGCTCGGCGTGCGCACGTACCAACTGGGCAGCCGCTACGCCGAGCAGCTGGACCTGGCCGCCGAGGGGCAGCAGGTCGCCCGGTCCGTCGCCGAGACCTGCGACGAGACGGTGCACGTGGCGGTGCTCGAGGGTACCGACGTCATCTACATCGCCAAGGTCGACAGCACCCACGCGGTGCGGATGGTCTCCGCGGCCGGCCGGCGGCTGCCCGCGCACTGCACCTCGGTCGGCAAGATGCTGCTCGCCGCGCTGCCCGCCGCCGCGATCGACGACCGCTTCCCCGACGACCGCCCGCTGACCGCGATGACCCCGCACAGCATCACCTCGCCGCGTGAACTCCGCCGCCAGCTGGACCTGGTGCGCGAGCGCGGCATCGCCGTCGAGCAGCGCGAGTCCAACCCCGACGTCTCCTGCGTGGCCGCCCCGGTGCGGGACTCCGCCGGGCACGTGGTGGCGGCGCTCAGCATCTCCGTGCCGATGGTCCGGTGGAGCGACGAGCGCCTGACGGAGCTGGAGGGCCTGGCGGTCAAGGGGGCCGCCGAGCTCTCCGAGCGCCTCGGCCACCGCGGCGGTATGCGATGAGCGGCGTCGAACTCGCCCTCGCCGCAGGGGCGTCGCTCGGTGAGGGGCCGACCTGGGACGCGGCCGGTGCCCGACTGCTCTGGGTGGACATCCTCGCCTCCCGCGTGCACGGGTACGACCCGCTGGACGGCCGGACCTCGGTCCTGGCGACCGGGCAGCACGTCGGCGCCGCCAAGCCGCGCGCGGGCGGCGGCATCGTGGTCAACCTCCGTGACGGCGTGGCGGTGTACGACGCCGACGGCGCCTTCCGCTGGCTGCACCGCGAGCCGGTGCCGGGGCGGCGGGCCAACGACGCCGCGGTCGACGCGTCCGGCGCCCTGTGGGCCGGCACCATGCGCTACGACGAGGCGCCCGGCGGCGGGACGCTGTCCCGGGTGGCCGCCGACGGCACGGTCGAAACGGTCCTGGACGACGTGGCCGTCAGCAACGGGACCGGCTGGAGCCCCGACGGCTCGCTCATGTACTACGTGGACAGCCCCACCCGCCGGATCGACGTCTTCGACGTGGACCCCGACACAGGGCAGGTGCGCAAGCGGCGCCCGTTCGCGGTGGTCGAGGAGGGCGCGGGCTTCCCCGACGGGCTCACCGTGGACGCCGACGGCTGCGTGTGGGTGGCGCTGTGGGACGGGGCCGCGGTGCGCCGCTGGACCCCGCGCGGCGCCCTGGACCGGGTGGTGGAGGTGCCCGTGCGGCGGCCGACGGCCTGCGCTTTCGGCGGGCCGCACCTCACCGACCTCTACATCACCTCGGCGCGGACCGGGCTGGGGGAGCGGGAGCTGGCCGCCCGGCCGCTGGCCGGGTCGCTGCTGGTGCTGCCCGGAGCCGGGCAGGGTATGCCCGAAGTGCCGTATGCGGGCTGATTGGAGCGGAATTCAGGGCTGATCGGGTTCCTAAACCCGCATGTCCCGGCTTTCACAGAGGTTTCACCAGTTCGACGAACGGCTCATGTGTACGTCGTACCAGTGCCTCACATACGCTGCCCGGACGATGGACTACTGCGCAGCCTGCCGACGGCACATCAACGGCGCCCTGTCTTGCCCGGGGTGCGGAGCGCCCGCCCACCAGCTCGGTGAGAAGGGTTCCGGCGGCGTGCCCGCGGCGCAGGCCGCGTCCGCCGACACCGAGGCGATGGAGACCGTCGCGCCCGGCCGGGCCGAGCGCCGCCGCGCGGCGGCCCGCGGCGGCGACCCGGCGGCGCCGCGCCGCTCCGGCCGGCGCAACCGCACCCGCAGCATTCGCACCCGGCGCAAGTCCCGCCTGCTGGTGGGCACGTTGATCGGTGCCGCGATCGTGCTGGTCGGCTGGAGCGTCGCCGAACTGCCGCTGGCCGGCTATGTCACCGGTGACCGGACCCAGTCCGCCGGTTCCGACGAGGTGCCCAGCCCGAGCGCCTCACCGGGTGCGACGTCCTCGGCGCACGCCTCCTCGGCGGCGAGCGTCACCACGAAGCCCGCGTCCGACGCCTCCTCCGCCTCGGCCTCGGCTTCGTCCAGTGCCTCGGCGTCGTCGAGTCCTTCGGCGAGCGGCAAGGGCTCGCCGACCGCGACGGCGTCCGGCGCGGTGAGCCAGAACCCGGCGACCTCCGGGCCGCCGACCGCCCCCGGCGGCAGCGGCGGCGGTTCGGGTTCCTCCAGCCCGGCCTCGAACCCGGCCAGCGCGCCCCCGCCGCCCCCGTCCTCGACGCCGTCGCCCACCTGCACCCGCATCCTGTGGTGGTGCAGCTGACGGGTCGCCGCCCGTCGCCTCGGCATCAGCCTCGTCGAGCCCTTCGGCGACGGCGTCCGGCGCGGTGAGCCGGAACCCGGCTGTCGCGCCTCCGCCGCCCACCTGCACCCGCATCCTGTGGTGGTGCGGCTGCCGGCTCGCCGGCCGTCGTCGGCGGGGCGGATCAGTCCCGGCCCACCATCCGCTTGAGCAGGTCGCGCAGTGTCGCCCGCTCGTCCGCGGAGAGCGCGGCCAGCGGTTCCCGCGCGAAGTCCAGTGAGCCGCGCAGCCGTCCCGCGGTGACCTCGCCCGCGTCGGTGGGGGCCGCGAGCTTGACCCGCCGGTCGGCCGGGTCCGCGCGCCGCTCCACCAGGCCCTGCGCCTCCAGGCGGTCCACGATGCCGGTCACGTTCGACGGCTCGCACTTCAGCCGTGCCGCTATGCCGCGCATGGGCAGCGGCTCGCGGGCGAGCAGCGTCAGCACGCGTGCCTGGGCGCCGGTCAGCCGGTGGGCCGCGGCGGCTTCCTCGTACTCCTCGTGATAGCGCGCCACGACGGTGGCGATGAGGTCGACGACCTCCACGGTCAGCGGATCGGTGCGGCGTGGCATGACCCCAGGCTACCTGTTGCTTGACATCATCAAACATTCAGGTACATGGTTGATTGAGAACCTAAAGCTTTTGGAGGCGTTTCCCCATGCCGCAGAGCCGTGAATGGCACCTGGTCTCCCGCCCGCACGGGTGGCCGAAGCCGGAGGACTTCGCGCTGCGCGAGACCGAGGTCGGCGAGCCCGGCCCCGGGCAGGTCCTGGTCCGCAACCTGTACGTGTCCGTCGACCCGTACATGCGCGGCAGGATGAACGACACGAAGTCGTACGCGGAGCCGTACCGGCTGGACAAGCCGATGCAGGGCGGCGCGGTCGGCCGGGTCGTCGCCTCCGACGCCGAGGGCTTCGCCGTCGGCGACCACGTGCTGCACTTCCTCGGCTGGCGCGAGTACGCCCTCGTCGACGTGAAGACCGCGGTCAAGGTCGACCCCGGCCTCGCGCCGCTGAGCACCTACCTCGGCGTGCTCGGCATGACCGGCCTCACCGCCTACGCGGGCCTGCTGCGGGTCGCGGAGTTCAAGGAGGGCGACGTCGTCTTCGTGTCCGGCGCGGCCGGCGCGGTCGGCAGCCAGGTCGGCCAGATCGCCAGGCTCAAGGGCGCCTCGCGGGTCGTCGGCAGCGCCGGCTCGGACGAGAAGGTCAAGCTGCTCACCGAGGAGTACGGCTTCGACGCCGCCTTCAACTACAAGAACGGCCCCGTGGCCGAGCAACTGGCCGCCGCCGCCCCCGACGGCATCGACGTCTACTTCGACAACGTCGGCGGTGAGCACCTGGAGGCCGCCATCGGCGCCCTCAACCTGCGCGGCCGCGTGGCCGTCTGCGGCATGATCGCGATCTACAACGCCACCGAACCCGCCCCCGGCCCGCGCAACCTGGCCCGCCTCATCCAGAACCGCCTGCGCATCGAGGGCTTCCTCGTCGGCGACCACTACGACCTCCAGCCGCAGTTCGTCCAGGAGGTCGGCGGCTGGATCCGCGAGGGCAAGCTGCGCTACCGCGAGACCGTCATGGACGGCATCGAGAACAACCTGGAGGCCTTCCTCGGCGTCCTGCGCGGCGACAACACCGGCAAGATGCTGGTCCGCCTGCCCGAATAGGCCGGTTCCCGGTCCGTGTCCAGGGGTGCGCTCCCTCGGGGGGCGTGCCCCGGACGCCGTCGAGGCGGGCGGCAATGCCCCACCGTGGCCGCCCGGTTCGGGCCCGCCCGGTCCCAGGTGCCTCCCCTGGCCGCGAGGAGCGATGTCACGCGCCGCCGCATGATCCGGGCGGAACCGCCCGCTGGGCGGTTCCCGGCGTCCCGTCCGCCGCGTGCGGCGCGGTCAGCGGCGCGACGAAGTCCCGGAAGGCGGCGGGCATGTCCACCGCGCCGGGGTCGTGCAGCCACTGCGTCCGCAGGCCGTCCATCACCGCGACGAGCAGCGGCGCGGCCTGCTCGGGGGTCAGGCCCCCGGGCAGCGTGTCGCCGTACTCGCTGCGCAGCGACTGCGCCGCCCACGCGCGCACCCCTCGGTGACGCTGTCGCCCGCGAGCACGGTGAAGACCTGGACGACGCCCGGCCGGGTCGCGTTGTACTCGACGAGGCCGGCGATCATCTCCAGCGGCCAGGCGGTGCCGTGCAGCGCCGCCGAGGCCATGTCCCACTGGTCGCGCGTGTCCAGCACCGCGATCAGCAGGGCCTCCTTGCTCGGGAAGCAGTGCAGCAGCCCCTGCTGCGTGAGGCCGGCCCGCTCGGCCACGGCCGCGAGCGAGGCACCCCGGTAGCCGCGCTCGGCGATCACTTCGAGGGCGGCCTGGACGATCCCGGCCGCGGTCGTCGGCTGTCACGACGGCGAGCCTGACCGGGCCGCGGCGCGTCCAGGTGACGAGCGGGGGACGACACCTGGCGATCATCAGGTGAGAGGGCCAGGATGCCCCGTGGGCAAGGCGACGACAACCCGTCCCCGACATGGGAGTTGACCGGATGACCGACACCGAGCGCGCGGCCGCCGTGGAGCAGGCCCTCGGCAAGCTCGACCTCGACACCAAGGCACGTCTGCTGGCCGGGCAGAACATGTGGTCGCTGCCCCCGGTCCCCGAGATCGGACTGGGCTCCCTGGTCATGTCGGACGGGCCGGTCGGCGTACGGGGCGTGCGCTCCACCGCCGACGACCCGTCCGTCGCCCTGCCCAGCCCCACCGCGCTCGCCGCCTCCTGGGACCCCGGGCTCGCCCGCCGCACCGGGCGGCTGCTCGCCCAGGAGGCCCGCCGCAAGGGCGTGCACGTCCTCCTCGCGCCGACGGTCAACCTGCACCGGTCGCCGCTCGGCGGGCGGCACTTCGAGGCCTACTCCGAGGACCCATACCTCACCGGCGAGATCGGCACCGGCTATGTCGCCGGCGTCCAGGACGGCGGTGTCGGCACCACCGTCAAGCACTTCGTGGCCAACGACGCCGAGACCGAGCGCTTCACCGTCGACAACGCCGTCGGCGAACGCGCCCTGCGCGAGCTCTACCTCGCGCCCTTCGAGGCCATCGTCCAGAACGCCCGCCCCTGGGGCGTCATGGCCGCCTACAACGGGGTCAACGGCTCCACCATGACCGAGCACCACCGCCTCCAGAACGAAGTGCTGCGCGAGGAATGGGGCTTCGACGGCTTCGTCGTCTCCGACTGGCTCGCCGCCCGCGACACCGTCGCCGCCATCACCGGCGGTCTCGACGTGGCCATGCCCGGCCCGCACACCGTGTACGGCGAGGCCCTCGCCCAGGCGGTGCGGGACGGACGGGTGGAGGAGTCCGTCGTCGACGCCGCCGTGCGCAACGTCCTGCTGCTCGCCGCCCGCGCCGGGCTCCTGGAGGGCGTGCCCGCCGCGGTGCCCGCGGACGCGCTGCCCGCCGCGGTCGACGGCGAGGCCCTGGCCCGCGAGATCGCGCGGCGCTCGTTCGTCCTGCTGCGCAACGAGCTGCGCGAGGGGCGGCCCGTGCTGCCGATCGACTCCTCCGGGGTGGGCTCTGTCGCGCTCATCGGCGCCGCCGCGCGCGACGCCCGCGTCCTCGGCGGCGGCTCCGCGCACGTCTTCCCGGCACACGTCGTCTCCCCGCTGGACGGGCTGCGCGCCGCGCTCCCCGCGGGCACCCGGCTGACGTACGCCGTCGGCGCCGACCCCAGCGACGAACCGGCCCCCGCCGGCCAGGGGTTCGCGCTGCGCGCGCAGTGCCGCGACGCCGCGGGACAGCTCCTGGGGGAGACCGCCCTGCCGAGCGGACAGGTGCAGTGGACGGGCGACGCCCTGCCCGACGGCGTCGCCTACGACGCGCTCCACACCGTCGAGATCACCGGCACCTTCACCCCGCGCGAGAGCGGTGCCCACCACTTCGGCACCCGCGGGACCGGCGGGTTCCGGCTGGTCGTCGCGGACACGGTCGTCTTCGACGGCGTGCAGGAGATGGGCCAGGAGTCCGACCCGTTCGAGGCGTTCTTCGGCGCGCCCCTGGACCGGGGGACCGTCGAACTGGAGGCGGGTGCGACCGTACCGGTGTCCCTCGCCTACGACGTCTTCAAGATGGAGGGCATGCCGATCCAGGCCGTCGCGTTCTCCCTCGTCCACCGCGGACCGCGGCGCGACCCGGACGAGCTGATCGCGGAGGCGGTCGCGGCCGCCCGCGACGCCGAGGTCGCGGTCGTGGTCGTCGCCACCACCGAACGGGTCGAGAGCGAGGGCTTCGACCGCCGCGACCTGCGGCTGCCGGGGCGCCAGGACGACCTCGTGCACGCGGTCGCCGCCGCCAACCCGCGCACCGTCGTCGTCGTCAACTCCGGGGCCCCCGTGGAGCTGCCGTGGCGCGAGGAGGTCGCGGCCGTGCTGCTCGGCTGGTTCCCCGGGCAGGAGGCGGGCGCCGCGCTGGCCGACGTGCTGCTCGGCGCGGAGGAGCCCGGCGGGCGGCTCCCCACCACCTGGCCCGTGAGGCTCGCCGACGCCCCGGTCACCCGGGTCGAGCCGCGCGGCGGCGTCCTGGCCTACGAGGAGGGCGTCTTCATCGGCTACCGCGCCTGGGACCGGTCGGACGTCGCCCCGGCGTACGCCTTCGGGCACGGACTCGGCTACACGGACTGGGAGTACGAGGGCGCCGGCCACGAGGCCGACGGCGACCCCGGCACCCTGGGCGCGGTGACGGTGCGGCTGCGCAACACCGGGGACCGGGCGGGCCGCGAGGTCGTCCAGGTCTACCTGGCGGTCCCCGAGGACGACACCGTCGACCGGCCGCGCCGCGTCCTCGCCGGCTTCGTCTCCGTGGAACTGCCCGCGGGCGGCGCCACGGAGGTCCGCGTACCGCTGACCCGGCGGGCCGCCCGCACCTGGGACGAGACGGCCGCCGCCTGGCGCACCCCCGCCGGCACCTACACCGCCGAGATCGGCCGCAGCCTGACCGACCCCCGCCTCACCGTGCCGGTGGTGGTCTCTGGTTGACGCGTGGCTGCCTCCCTCCCTGGGGGGCGAGCCGCGCGGAGGTCGGCACGGCTGCGGGCCCACCGTGGCGAGGCACGCGGCCGGTTGACGGTGGAGGCCCTGCCGCCTCCACGGGCATGCTGGGCCTTTGCCCAGGTCGACTGCGGCGCTGCAGACCGCGGCCCGCGCTGTCGGCCGGCCGGTACGCGGGGCAGGGGGCTTGCCGTGGTCGGCCCAGGAGCAGGACGGCTGAGGCTCACCGTGGGATGTACGGCGCCGGTTGACGGGGGCGGTCACGGCATCCCGTGGCCAGGGGCCCCTGTCGGGGTCGGCGCTCTCCGGTCGCCCTCGTGCCCACCGTGCGGCAGTGGCCGGGGGGCCGGGCATTGCGCCGCCGTGGCCCGGCTTGGCAGAGGTCGTAGTGCCGGGGGCCGCCGCCGCCTGCCGGGATCGGCTGCGGCTGCGGTCCTGCTGACGACGGGCTCGTGGTGCGGCAGTTGCGACGGCCGGGGCCGGCGGTGCGGCAGGCGTATCGGGCGGGGGACTGTCGCGGCCGGTCCTGGCTTGCCGGGACGGCTGCGGGCTCACCGTGTGGGCGGCCGTCGCCGCCCGCTGAGGTCGGCCGCAGTCGTGCTGACCACGGGATCGGCGTGCGGCAGTTGCCCGGGTCCGGACCCGCGGTGCGGTCGGCATCGCGGGCCGCGGGATTGCGGCGGTCGGTCATTGCCGGGACGGCTGCGGGCAGCCGTCCCCGCCGCCGCGGCGGCGAGACAGGCCTATGCCGAGGCACGTCGTGCCGGTGGCGGTCTCCGGTTGGGCGCGGGGAGTGCCGTGGTCGGTCGCGGGCCGGCAGGGCCCGGGCATGGTGCCGCGCCGACGCCAGGGCGGGGTGTCCCCGGGGAGGCCGTCGCAGCCTCCCCGGGGGCGGGATCAGGGGCGGGGGGTCGCGGACAGGAGGGCCACTGCGCCTGCCCAGGGGCCCGGGTGGTGCCAGCGGAGGCGGGCGCCTGCCAGGGACAGCGGGGCGCCGAAGGGGGTGAGCGCGGCGTCGACGGTCCACAGGCCCTCGGGGAGGACGAGGCCGGCCGAGTCGCCGGGGTCGCCGAAGGTGTGCAGGACGGCGAGGGCGCGCAGGCCGTCGGGGGAGACGCGCAGCACGGACTGGGAGCCCGTGGCGTTGCCCGCGGCGTCGGCGGCCCGCGTACCGCCGTGCCGGGAGATCCCGTCCGCGATGACGGGCGCCGCGCGCTCGTACAGCGCCAGCGCCCGCCGCACCAGCGCCCAGCGGCCCGCGTCGAGCCGCGCGGGGTCGCCGGTGAGGCACATGCGGCCCAGGAAGCCCGCGGCCAGGCGGGAGACGAGGGTGCGGTCGTCGTCCTCGGCCGCGAGCTCCACCGGGACCACGGACTGCCGGGGCAGCAGCACGCGGTGCAGGTTCGCCGCGACGACGGGGACCTCGCGCGCGTCGACGGCGCCCGCTCCGCAGGACAGTGCGGTGACGGCGGTGTACGCGGGGGTGACGCGGTGGCCGCCCGCACGGTTCTCGATCACGAGATCCGGCAGGCGCGCGGCCAACGCGGTGAGGAAGGAGACGGCGGCGTCGCCCAGTTGGCGGGCGGTCTCGCCGTCGAGGGCCGGGTCCGCGCCGCAGTCGACGCTCACGTGCCCGAAGTCGCGCAGCACCGCCGTCATCCGGTCGAGCAGCGGTTCCGCGACGTCCGGGCGGCGCAGGTCGAGCAGGCGCCGTCCGGCGGCCGCCGCCGGGCCGTCCTCGCCGGCGACGTGCCCGTCCTCCGTGGCGTGGCGCTTGGACAGTTCGCCGGTGGTCTCCGGTGCCCACCACAGGCCCGGCACGAAACCGCGCTCCCGCAGCGCGCGGGCGGTCGCGGCGAGGCCGTCGGGGAAGCGGGCGGCGCTGGGCTCCCAGTCGCCGTGGGTCCGGTCGGCGTCGGTGCCGGGGTCGCCGTACCAGCCGGGGCCCAGGGTGACGGTACGGACGGGCGTGCCCGCGAGGCGGTCGGCGAGTGCGAGGGCCCGGTCGTGGCCGGGGTCGTCCACGACGAAGCCGACGGGCAGCGAGGTCTCGGCTCCCGGTCGCGGATGCCCGGACTGCGCCGACGTCAGCCGGTGGCACAGCTCGTCGAGGCCGCCGCGCACCACGGACAGCACCGCTTCGGGCGCGTCCAGGCGGCCGCCCGGCGGCAGCGTGCGGCGCCACCCGCCGAAGGCGGCGTCGGCGGGACCGCCGCCGATGGCCAGCCCCGCGCCGGAGCGCAGCACCTCCAGCTGCCACGGCCCGGACGCGGCCAGCTGGACGCCCCACAGGACGCCCGCGACGGTGTCCTCCACGGCCAGGAAGGGCAGCCATCCCGCCACCGGCAGCAGCCCGGTGGCGCCGAACCGCTCCGCCACCGTGCCGGCGTCGCCGTCCCGCGGACCCTCCAGGCCGAGCCGTTCGACCGGCTCGGAGACCAGCCGGGCCTCGGCGCCGCGGGCGCAGCGCAGGCGGTGCACGACGTAGCGCCCTTCGGTCTCCGGGGCCTCCGCGTCCTCCGCGGCGAACGCCGTCAGCCCGCCGAGGGTGAAGGAGCTGAGCATCTCCAGCGTCTGCGGCCGGTCGCCCTCGTTGACCGCGCTCGTACGGACCCGGACGAAGCGGTCCCCCCGCACGATCCGGTGGTGCAGGACGAGTCCGTCGTCCGTGGCCAGTTCGGTGGTGACGGCGTCGTCCGCGGCCTCGTGCGCGCGCTCGCGCACCGCGGCCGCGGTCGTCCCGCGCCGCAATGTGCGTGCGGCGACGTGGGGTTCGGTCGCCATGTCGCCCGCGCGCGCCGCCGTGGCCAGCGGCTCGGCGGCCCGGCCGTCACCCGTGGCGGCCCGCGCCGCGAGCGCGGTGGGAAGGAGCTCCAGCGCCCGCACACCTCGGTCGGCGGGGCAGCGGACGGTCAGGTCTCCCCATGCGTACACACGGACTCCAATGCTCTTCAGGGCGTCGAGATGCGGCGTGTTGACGTGCGGCCGTGCGATCTCACGTTCCCCACTCGACGTTACGAGCACCTGACGCGCCCCCGAACGCAAGACTGAGGCCCGGCGTGTGGCCGCTCCGCTTTGCCCGCGGACGCACCGCGCGCGGCGGTCCCGCCCCTGTTCACGGGCGCGTGCCGGGCTGGCGGGGTCTGGCGGGGCGTGTTGGCGCGTCCCGCGGCACGGCGGCGGCGGATCGCCGCGCGGCCCGCTCCGGCGCGCGCGGGCGCCCGGCGTCCCCCGGCCGGACGCGGCCCGATTGCGGGGCGGGGCGGGCGCGGTGACGCTCGTGGCATCCGCGCCGACCCGAGGCGTCCCCCCAAGGAGCCGTAGATGCCCGCTATACGTCCCCGGATACGTCCCCGGCCGGTCGCGGCCGGCGCAGCGCTCGTCCTCGCCGCCGCCACCGCCCTGCTGTCGGGTTCCGCGACGGCCGTCGCCGGTCCGCCGGACCCGGCGGACCCCACCGCGGTGGTGGCCGCCGCCGGCTGCACGGTGAACGGCACGGCCGTCGCGGGCGCGGTGGTGACGGGGACGGAGGGCGCCGACGAGATCGACTGCCCGGCGGGAGTGCCCGCCGGGACGGTGGTCAGCGGCGGGGGCGGCGTGGACGTGATCACGGTCACGGGGGTCAACGCGGGCACGGTCGACGGCGGCGCCGGGACCGACCTGATCGAGATCGACGGCGGCAACACCGGCACGGTGACCGGCGGCACCGAGGCCGACATCATCGACCTCTCCGCCGACACCGTCGCCAACTCCGGTGCCGTGAACGGCGGTGCGGGAGCCGACTTCATCTCCGTCGAGGCCGACGACGCGGGCCCGGGCAGCGTCACCGGCGACGCCGACACCGACGTGTGCCTCTTCGACGCCGAGCCGACGGGCCCGGCGGACTGCGAGATCCTGGCCTGATCCCGCTCCGCGGCGGCCGGACGGTCCCGCCGTCCCGGGGAGGTCGCATACCCTGTCGCGCATGCGAGATCTTGCGACCGGGATACGTCACTTCGTGGACGGCCAGCGCTGGGTCGTCCGGCACGGCCGCTGGTTCGGTTTCGGGCTGCTGCCCGCGCTCATCACGCTCGTCGGCTACGTCGCGGCGCTGGTCGTGCTGGCGTTCTGGGCCGACGACGCGACCGCCTGGGCGACCCCCTTCGCCGACGGCTGGGGCTCGCCGTGGCAGGGGCTCTTCCGCGGTCTGCTCACCGCCGTCGTCTTCTGCGGCGGCCTCGTGCTGGCGGTGATCTCCTTCACCGCGGTGACGCTGCTGGTCGGGCAGCCCTTCTACGAGTCGCTGGCGGAGCGCGTCGACGACACCGAGGGCGGCGCCCCGGCCGGCCCGGACCTCCCCCTGTGGCGGGAGCTGCTCCAGTCCGCCTGGGACAGCCTGCGGGTGCTGGTGCGGGTCACGGCCTGGACGGTCGCGCTGTTCGCCGCCGGCTTCATCCCCGTCGTCGGGCAGACCGTCGTGCCCGTGGTCGGCTTCTGCGTGTCGGGCTTCTTCCTGGCCCTGGAACTCAGCGGCGTCGCCTTCCAGCGCCGCGAGGTGCCGCTGCGCGAGCGGCTGCGGATACTGCGCGGCCGGATGATGCTGAGCCTCGGGTTCGGTGTGCCGCTGGTGCTGTGCTTCCTCGTGCCGGTGGTCGCGGTCTTCCTGATGCCGGGAGCGGTGGCCGGTGCCACCCTTCTCGTCCGCGACCTGCTGCCGCCGCGGGTGGAAGGGGAGCCCGGTACCGTGCCCGTGCCCGCGCCCGCGTCGCGTCCCCTGGACTTCCGCAAGCCGTAGCGCGGTCCGCTGTCCGGAGGGAGCCGTTCCCCGTCCGGTGTGTCGGACCTATGGGGACGGCCGCGGCCACGAGCGCGACGCCGAGGTCGCCGCGCTGCGTCGGCTGCCGGCGGTGGCCGGTGCCACCCTTCTCGTCCGCGACCTGCTGCCGCCGCGGGTGGAAGGGGAGCCCGGGGAGCGCGGTCCCGTGCCCGTGCCCGCGCCTGCGTCGCGTCCCCTGGACTTCCGCAAGCCGTAGCGCGGCCCGCTGTCCGGAGGGAACTGTTCCCCGTCCGGTGTGTCGGACCTATGGGGACGGCCGCGGCCGCGAGCGCGACGCCGAGGTCGCCGCGCTGCGCCGGCTGCCGGCGGTGGCCGGTGCCACCCTTCTCGTCCGCGACCTGCTGCCGCCGCGGATGGAAGGGGAGTCCGGGGAGCCCGGTACCGTGCCCGCGCCTGCGTCGCGTCCCCTGGACTTCCGCAAGCCGTAGCGCCGCCCGCCGTCCGGAGGGAACCGTTCCCCGTCCGGTGTGTGACCTGAACGGTGAAGGGTGACGGCAGGACGCGAGGGGGACGCGATGGAGCAGCGGGCCGACCAGTACGACGACAACCAGCGCAGCTACCGGACCTATTGGGACGGGCGCGGTTACGAGCACGACGCCGAGGTCGCCGCGCTGCGCCGGCTGCTGGCAGGCCGCCACTTCGGCCACGCTGCGGACGTCGGCGGCGGGTACGGGCGTCTGGTGCCGGTGCTGCGGGAGTTCGCCGACCGGGTCACGCTGCTGGACTCCAGCCGCCGTCAACTCCAGGACGCGGAGGAGTACCTGGCGGGCCTGGCGGGCGTCACCATGCGGCTGACGACCGTGGCCGGGCTCGGCCTGCGCTCCGGCAGCGTCGACCTGGTGACGATGGTGCGGGTCATGCACCACCTGCCGGACCCGGCGCCCGCGCTGGCCGAGATCGCCCGCGTCCTGCGACCCGGGGGCACCGCGGTCGTGGAGAGCGCCAATCTCGCGCACGCCGCGAACCGGCTGCGGTACGCGGCCCGGCGCCGGCGCGTCCCGCGGCAGCCGGTCGACATACGCTCCGCCGCCAACCGCGAACGCGACAGCATCCCGTTCGTCAACCACCACCCGGCCACCGTGGCGGCCCAGTTGGAGGCCGCCGGGCTGCGGGTGCAGCAGCGGCTGTCGGTGTCGAACCTGCGCAGCACGCGGCTGAAGCGGGTGGTGTCGCGGGGCGCCCTGGCCCGCGCCGAGGTGGCGCTGCAGCGGCCGCTGGCCCGGGTGACGTTCGGGCCGAGCATCTTCTTCCTGGTCCGCAAGGCCGCGTAAGCCGTCAGGCACGCCGCGCCGGACGGACGCCGGGACGGAGGCCGCGGCATCCCTTTTGTTACTGTCCGGAGTGTTTGCGGCGGCCGGTACGGGGAGTGGCGCGTGGTGCGGTGGGCTGGGCGTCTGGTGACGGCCGTGTGCGCGGTCCTGGCCGCGGCGTGCCACTCCACGAACACCACGGAACTGGCGGCGTCCGGCGCCGGGTGCGCGCCGACCCGTGTCTTCGTCGCGGGCCAGAAGGGCTACAGCGCCTTCCGTATCCCCGCGGTGGTCCAGGTGCCGGGGTCCGGTGCTGAGGGCCCGGTGCTCGTCGCTTTCGCCGAGGGCCGGCGGGAGTCCGGCGCGGACCACGGGGACGTCGACGTCGTCGAGCGCCGCTCGACGGACGGCGGCTGCACCTGGACGGCGCTGCGCAGGATCGCGGACGCCGGGCCGAACACCCTGGGCAACCCGGCGCCGGTGGTGGCCCCGTCCGGCCGGCTGGTGCTGCTGACCACCCGCAACGGGGCCGCGGCCACCGAGGCCGACATCATGTCCGGCGACGCCGTCCCCGCCGACGGGCGGCGCGTCTTCGTGCGGTCCAGCGACGACGCCGGGGTCACCTGGTCGCGTCCGCGGGAGATCACCGCGCAGGTCAAGCGTCCCGGCTGGCGCTGGTACGCCACCGGCCCCGGGCACGGCGTCGCGCTGACCACCGGCCCGCACAAGGGCCGGCTCGTCGTCGGTGCGAACCACTCCGTCACCCCGTCGCCGGGCAGCGGGGACAACGGCTCGGAGCCGCGCTGGTACGCGGGCCACAGCCTGCTGAGCGACGACGGCGGCAGGACCTGGCGGATCGGCTACGTCGACACCGACGTCGACGGCCGGGTCAATGTCAACGAAACGGCCGTCGCCCAACTCCCGGACGGCCGGGTCTACTTCAATGCGCGCGACCAGAAGGGCAGCGAGCGCGGCAGCCGGGCCCACGCCTGGAGCGACGACGGCGGCGCGACACTTCAGGCACCCTTCAGGACGGTGCCCGGGATCATCGCGCCGTCCGTCGAGGGCAGCCTGCTGCAGACGTACAACGGCCGCGGTTCGGGCCCGCTGCTGCTGGCCGCTCCCGGCGAGCCCCGGGACCGGGTGGGGATGACCGTGCGGGCCAGCTTCGACGGCGGCGCGACCTGGTCGCGCGGATACCGGGTGTCGGACGCCAAGGCGGCCTACTCGGACCTGGTGCAGATCGACAGCGAGCACGTGGGCCTGCTGTACGAGACCGGGCGCGACACCCCCTACGACACCATCACCTTCACCCGGCTCACCCTCGCCTCGATCCTGCGCTGACCCGCCGGGTGCCGGGGCGGGGGCCCCTGGCGTTCCGCCGGGCCGGTCGGCGATGCTGGGAGCGCGCGTCCGCCGGGCGCGCACCTGATCGGCTCGGAGGGTCCCGGACAGTGCGGCTTCCCACCCAGAGCGGCGTGCCGGCCCTCGCGCCGCCCGCGTCCGCCCCGACCCTTGCTGCGCCGACCGTGGAGGAGGCCCGGCTGGACCGGGCCGCGCCCCAGGAGATCCTGCGCCGCAGCGGCTTCGACGCCGCGGCCCCCCGCTTCGCGCGGGAGCTGGCGGCGGCGCACTCCAGGGCCGCGGCGCAACGCGTCGTGCGCCGCCACGGCCGCGCCCTGTGGCAGGACGCGGTCGGCAGGGCACAGGGACGCGGCCCGGCCGGCGGCGACCTCAGCCCCGACGACGACCGGCCGCTGTACTGGGCCCGGCTGTCCCTGACCCGGGCCCTGGGCGCGTGGCAGCCGTCCTTCCCGCTGGGGGACGCCGGGCGCGCCGCCCTGCTGGACCGGCTGGAGTGGACCTCACGCGGTCATGACACCGTCCTGCCGCCCGTGGAAGAGGGGGTCGGACGTATCCTGCTGACCGGCTTCGACCCCTTCCGGCTCGACGCCGACGTCCGCCGCAGCAACCCCTCGGGCGCCGCCGCGCTCGCCCTGGACGGCGTCATGCTCCGCACCGCCCGCGGGCCGGCCCGCGTGGCGGCCGTCGTGTTCCCGGTCCGCTGGGCCGACTTCACGCGGGGCAGCGTCGAACGCGCGCTGCGCCCGTGGTTCCGCCCGGGCCCGCACCGCGTCGACCTGTTCGCCACCGTCAGCCAGGGCCGCGACGGCCGCTTCGACCTCGAACGCTTCAACGGGGCCTGGCGCGGCGGCCTCCCGGACAACGCCGGCGTCCCGGCCACCGGTCCCGTTCCCGTCCCGTACGGCCACGAGCCGCCGCAGTGGACCACCACGGGACTGCCGTACCGGGCGGTCGCCGCGGCCGGGACCGGCCCCTTCCCGGTGTACGACCGCACCGAGGTCACGGAGCTCCCCGCCGGGGCCGGTGTGCCCGTGGTCAGCGACTTCGGTCCGACGCCCGGTTCCGCGGCGCGCGCCGGAGGCGGCGGCGACTACCTCTCCAACGAGATCGCCTACCGCGCCACCCTGCTCCGCGACGAAC
Source organism: Streptomyces sp. NPDC088733 (assembly GCF_044751185.1). Lineage (NCBI taxonomy): Bacteria > Bacillati > Actinomycetota > Actinomycetes > Kitasatosporales > Streptomycetaceae > Streptomyces > Streptomyces sp. NPDC088733. Next base: position 112,267 of record NZ_JBIVLH010000003.1, on the reverse strand, counting down.
TCGCGCTCCACGCGCCGGGCGGGCATGTCCACACCCCCCTCCTGCACTTCGGCCCCGGCAACACCGACCCCGGCACCGGCAGCGTCACCGATCCCGCGTTCGTGGCCGACCGCCAGGCCATCACCGCCCAGATCAGGGCGATCCTCACCGCGGCCGCCGGCGCCTGAGGCCCGAGCCACCCGACGACCGCCGGGGCGCGCGGCGCCGGCGGGGCGCCCCGCCGCCACCACCGCGCACCGGTCCGCGGCCGGTGGCGGCCGCGGAGGGCTGAACGGAAGCCGGGACGGAGCCGTAAGGGACTGCGGAAGACCGCAAGACAGACACCTCGCGCACCTCAGGTCCCGTTCGTGTCCCGCATGCCCGCCGGTGCGGGGCGGGCGACCGGGCCGGGCTGCGCGGGCAAGGGGAAGCAGGCCGCCGCGGGGCGGCCCGCGTGATCGAGGGAGGTCCTGCCGTGACCGTCGCCGTCGGCGTCACCGGTAATGCCACCGAGTTGTTCCGCGCCAATACCGCGCACAGTCCCTCGTACTTCGCCCTGCGCCGCGCGGGCGGTGCGTCCTCCCCCGAAGGCGCCGCCGGCATCGTCGACTTCTGCATCCCGTGCAATCCGTACTTCCCGAGCCCGGCGATGTACGAGAAGCTCCAGCAGTCGATGCAGGACATCCTCACCTACTACCCGAGCAGCACCGACGTCATCACGGGCGAGCTGTGCTCGCTGCTCGGCCTCAATCCGCAGACCGTCGCCATGGGCAACGGCTCGACCGAGCTGATCACCTGGATCGACCACCTCCTGGTCCGCGACAGTCTCGCCATCCCCATACCGACCTTCGGCCGCTGGACCGATCAGCCGATGGAGACCGGCAAGCGCGTCGACATGTTCCTCCTCCCCGAGGCCGCCGGGTTCGCACTCGACCCGGCGGCCTTCGTCTCGTTCGTCCGCGCCCGCGGCTCGCGCACCGCCGTCATCTGCAACCCGAACAACCCCGACGGCGGCCTCCTCCCCAAGCACGCGGTCGTCGGCCTGATGGACGCCCTCGCGGATCTCGACCTGGTCGTCATCGACGAGTCGTTCCTGGACTTCGCCGACGCGGAGGCGTGGCCCAGCGTGGCGGACGAGGCCGTGCTGCGGCCCAATGTGATCGTGCTGCGCAGCCTCGGCAAGAACTTCGGCCTGCACGGCATCCGCTTCGGCTACATGGTCGCCAACCCGGCGCTGGCCGGGAAGGTGCGCCGGATGCTGCCCAAGTGGAACCTCAACTCCTTCGCCGAGGCCGTGGTCTTCATGCTCAAGGACCACCGAGAGGAGTACGCGCAGAGCCTGCGCATGGTCTCCCGCGACCGCCAGGAGATGATCTGGCAGCTGGCGGCGCTGCCCGGCCTGACGGTCTACCCGTCGCAGGGCAACTTCGTCTTCGTCAAGCTGCCCGACGGTGTGGACGGCGCGATCCTGCGCGACCGGCTGCTGGCCGAGCACGGCGTCCTGGTCCGCGAGTGCGGCAACAAGCTGGGCAGCAGCAGCCGTTTCATGCGCCTGGTCGTGCGGCCGCAAGGAGACGTCCAGCGGCTCCTGACCGGGCTGAGCACGGTGCTGTACGGCAGCACCTGGTACGCCGCCGAGCCCGAGGCCGCGCCCGTCCCCGAGCCGGAACCGGCGCCGCAGGTGCAGCAGCTCCCGCAGATCCAGCCCGCGCCGCAGCCGGTGCCCGTACCGCAGCTCCAGCTGCCGCAGGCGCAGCCCCCGCAGCCTGTGTACGAGCAGCCCGCCCCGCTCCCGCCGGCGCCCCCGCAGCCGGTGTACGAGCCGCAGCGGATGGGTCCGCAGCCGGTGTACGAGCCGCAGCGGATGGGTCCGCAGCCGGTGTACGAGCCGCAGCGGATGGGCCCGCAGCCCGTGTACGAGCAGCAGCCGATGGCCACCCAGATGATGCCGCCGCAGCCGGCCCCCCAGCCGCAACCGCCGCAACCCCCGGCCCCCGACCTGTACCCGGCGCCGGCCGCCGACGTGCCGCCCGCCTTCGCGTCCGCCGCCCCGGGCTCGCCCAGACCGGCGCGCTACTGGCAGGACCCGGTCTGACCGCGGCGCGGGACCGGCCCCGGAAACGGAACGACGGCGGCCGGGGCACGGGCCCCGGCCGCCGTCGCGGACGTCCGGATCAGTGGACGCCGAAGGAGTGCACCGTGGTGGAGCGGTACGTCTGCCCCGGCCGCAGGACCGTCGAGGGGAACGACGGCTGGTTCGGCGAGTCCGGGAAGTGCTGGGTCTCCAGGCAGAAGCCGTCGCTCTGCCGGTAGACGTGCCCGGAGGAGCCCGCGAAGGCGCCGGTGAGGAAGTTGCCGGTGTAGAACTGCACGCCCGGCTCGGTGGTGGCGACGCGCAGGATGCGTCCGGAGACCGGCTCGGTGACCGTGGCCGCGTGCTCGGGACGGGCCGTGCGGCCCTTGTCGAGCACGAAGTTGTGGTCGAAGCCCTGCCCGTACAGCACCTGCTGGTGGGCCGTGCGGATGTCGCGGCCGATCGCTTTCGCGGTGCGGAAGTCGAACGGGGTGCCCGCGACGGGCGCCAGCTCGCCGGTGGGGATCAGCGTGGAGTCCACCGGGGTGAAGCGGCGTGCCGCGATCGCGACCTGGTGGTCGTAGACGCCGCCGTTGCCCTCGCCGCGCAGGTTGAAGTACGTGTGGTTGGTGAGGTTCACCACCGTCGCCTTGTCGGTCGTGGCGCTGTAGTCGACCCGCCACTCGCCGCCCGAGGTCAGCGTGTAGACCACCCTGACCTTGAGCGTGCCGGGGTAACCCATCTCTCCGTCGGCACTCGTGTAGCGCAGCACCAGGCCCGCGTCACCGCCGGCGGTGAAGCTCTCGACCGCCCAGACCCGCTTGTCGAACCCCTTGTCGCCGCCGTGCAGGCTGTTGGGCCCGTCGTTGACCGGCAACTGGTAGGTGGTGCCGTCGAGCGTGAAGCGGCCCCGCGCGATCCGGTTGCCGTACCGCCCGATCAGCGCGCCGAAGTACGGGCTGCTGGCCACGTAGGCGTCGAGGTTGTCGAAGCCGAGGGAGACATTGGCCGGGCGCCCGTGACGGTCGGGCAGTTCCAGGGTCTGCACGATCCCGCCGTACGACAGCACGCGCAGGGTGATCCCGCCGTTGCGTACGGTCCAGATGTCGACCTTGGTGCCGTCCTCCAGGGTCCCGAAGTGTTCCTTTGTCACCTTTGTCCTACCTGCGGGCCCCTTCTTGACAGGGGCGGCCGACCCGGTCGTGCCGGCCGCTTGGGCGCTGGTCCCGCTGATCACGGGAGCGACCGCCCCAAGCGTCGCGCCCGCGATCAATGTACGTCTGTCCACGTGCGGCTCCTTCGTTAGGTGCCTGCTTTACGAACCGACCTTGCGCTTGTTCCAGACGTCGAAGCCGACCGCGGCCAGGAGCACCAGGCCCTTGATGACCTGCTGGTAGTCCGTGCCGATGCCGACGAGCGACATCCCGTTGTTGAGGACTCCGAGCACCAGGCCGCCGATGATGGCGCCCAGCACGGTGCCGACACCGCCGGTGGCGGAGGCGCCGCCGATGAAGGCGGCGGCGATCGCCTCGAGCTCGAAGTTGATCCCGGCCTGCGGGACGCCCGCGTTGAGACGGGCGGCGTAGACGAGGCCGGCGAGAGCCGCCAGCACGCCCATGTTGACGAAGACCAGGAAGACCACGCGCCGGTCCTTGACGCCCGAGAGCTTGGCGGCGGCCTGGTTGCCGCCGAGGGCGTAGACGTGCCGGCCGATCACCGCGTTGCGCATCACGAAGCCGAAGACGATCAGCAGTCCGGCCAGGATGAGCAGCACGATGGGCACGCCGTGGTAGCTGGCCAGCGTCATCGTGAAGGCGACCACGCAGGCGACGATGGCGAGCAGCTTGAGGAGGAAGAAGTTGCGCGGCAGCACGTCGAGGTCGTAGGCGACCTGCTGGCGGCGGTCGCGGATCTCCTGCACGACGGTGATGGCGATGACCAGGAGGCCGATCAGCAGCGTGAGGTTGTGGTAGTTCGTGTGCGGCCCGACCTCGGGCAGGAAGCCGTTGCCGATCTTCTGGAAGCCGGTGGGGAAGGGCGAGATGGACTGGCCCTCCAGGAAGATCTGCGTGCCGCCGCGGAAGAGCAGCATGCCGGCCAGCGTCACGATGAAGGACGGGATGCCGACGTAGGCGATGAAGTAGCCCTGCCAGGCGCCGGCGACGGCGCCGATGAGCAGGGACACCACCAGGGCCAGCGGCCAGGAGACATGGTGCTGGACGATCATCACGGCCGCCGCGGCGCTGACGAAGGCGGCCAGCGAACCGACGGAGAGGTCGATGTGGCCGGCGATGATCACCACCATCATGCCGATGGCCAGGATGAGGATGTAGCTGTTCTGGCCGATCAGGTTGGTGACGTTCTGCGGCTTGAGCAGGATGCCGCCGGACCATATCTGGAACAGCGCGGCGATCAGCACGAGCGCGATGATCATGCCGTACTGGCGCATGTTGCGCCGCGCGGCCTGCAAAATGTACGCGGCGGTGCCCGCCGGTCCGCCCCCGGTCGCGGCCGCGGCCGCCCCTCCGGCGGGCGGCGGAGGAGTCATGTCGGTCTTCACCGGGCTGCCCATCTCAGTTCCCTCGGTCCATGGTCATGTGGCGCATCAGTACTTCCTGGGTCGCGCTCTCGCGCGGGATCTCCCCTGTCAGCCGGCCCGCCGACATCGTGTAGATGCGGTCGCACATACCGAGCAGTTCCGGCAGTTCGGAGGAGATGAAGACGACGGCCTTGCCCTGGGCCGCCAGGTCGTTGATGACCGTGTAGATCTCGTACTTGGCCCCGACGTCGATGCCGCGCGTGGGCTCGTCGAGGATGAGGATCTCCGGTCCCGCGAAGATCCACTTGCTGAGGACGACCTTCTGCTGGTTGCCGCCGCTCAGCTTGCCCGTGGTCTCGAAGACCGTGGGCGCCTTGATGTTCATCGTCGAGCGGAAGGACTCGGCGACCCGGGCCTCCTCGTGCTGGTTGACGACGCCGCGCCGGGCCACCTTGGACAGCGCGCTCAGCGAGATGTTGCGGCTGATGTCGTCGATCAGGTTGAGCCCGTAGTGCTTGCGGTCCTCGGTGACGTAGGCGATGCCGTGGGCGACCGCCTCCGGGACGGTACGCGTGCGGATCTCCTTGCCGCGCAGGTAGACCCGGCCCGAGATGCCGCGCCCGTAGGAGCGGCCGAAGACGCTCATGGCCAGTTCGGTGCGGCCGGCGCCCATCAGCCCGGCGATGCCGACGATCTCGCCGCTGCGGACATTGAGCGAGACCCCGTCGACGACCTTGCGCTGCTGGTCGATCGGGTGGTGCACGGTCCAGTCCTCGACCGCGAAGGCCACCTCGCCGATGTCCGGCTCCCGCTCCGGGAAGCGGTGGTCCAGGTCGCGCCCGACCATGCCGCGGATGATCCGCTCCTCGGTCACGGCCGGCGTGCCGTCCTCGGCGCCGGCCTTCATGTCCAGCGTCTCGATGGTCCGGCCGTCCCGCAGGATGGTGATGGAGTCGGCGACCCGCGCGATCTCGTTGAGCTTGTGCGAGATGATGATGCAGGAGATGCCGTGCTCCTTGAACTCCAGGATCAGGTCCAGGAGTTTGCGGCTGTCCTCGTCGTTCAGGGCGGCCGTCGGCTCGTCCAGGATGAGGAGCTTGACCTCCTTGGACAGCGCCTTGGCGATCTCGACGAGCTGCTGCTTGCCCACGCCGATGTCGGCGACCCGGGTGCTCGGCGGGTCGGCGAGCCCGACCCGCTTGAGCAGCCGGCCCGCGTGCCGCAGCGTCTCGTTCCAGCTGATGACGCCGCGGCTGGAGTGCTCGTTGCCGAGGAAGATGTTCTCGGCGATGGACAGGTAGGGCACCAGGGCGAGTTCCTGGTGGATGATCACGATGCCGCGCTGCTCGCTGGCGCGGATGTCGCGGAAGACGCAGGGCTCCCCCTGGAAGAGGATCTCGCCTTCGTAAGTGCCGTGCGGATAGACCCCGCTGAGCACCTTCATCAGGGTCGACTTGCCCGCACCGTTCTCACCGCAGATGGCGTGGACCTCGCCCTCGGCCACTGTCAGGGTGACATCGGAGAGCGCCTTGACCCCTGGGAAGGTCTTGGTGATGGAGCGCATTTCGAGGACGGGTCCGGCCATTCCTGCTTTCCGTTCTCCTCGGGTGGAGGGGTGACGATCGTCGGTCGTGCGGTCCGGCTCCGGGACTACTGGAGCTCGGACTCCTTGATGTAGCCGGAGTCGACGACGATCTCCTTGTAGTTGGACTTGTCGACGCTGACCGGCGGCAGCAGGTAGGTCGGGACGACCTTGGTGCCGTTGTCGTACGTCTTGGTGTCGTTGACCTCGGGCTTGCCGCCGGTGAGGACCGCGTCGCCCATCTGGACGGCGACCTTCGCCAGTTCGCGGGTGTCCTTGTAGACGGTCTGCGCCTGCTCACCCGCGATGATCGACTTGATCGAGGCGACCTCGGCGTCCTGGCCGGTGACGACCGGCAGCGGCTTCTTGCCGGTGCCGTAGCTGACGCTCTTGAGCGCCGAGATGATGCCGCGGGAGATGCCGTCGTACGGGGACAGGACCGCGTCCACGTCGTCGGAGGTGTACGACTTGCTCAGCAGGTCGTCCATGCGGGCCTGGGCGGTGGCGCCGTCCCAGCGCAGGGTGGTGACCTGGGTGAGGCCCGTCTGGCCGCTCTTGACCACCAGCTGCTTCTTGTCGATGTACGGCTGGAGCACGTCCATCGCGCCGTTGAAGAAGTACTTGGTGTTGTTGTCGTCGGGCGAGCCGGCGAACAGCTCGATGTTGAAGGGGCCCTTCTTGCTGCCGTCCTTCAGACCGAGCTTCTCGACGATGTAACCCGCCTGGAGCTGGCCGACCTTGAAGTTGTCGAAGGTGGCGTAGTAGTCGACGTTCTGCGAGCCGAGGATGAGGCGGTCGTAGGAGATGACCTTGATGCCCGCGTCGTGCGCCTGCTGGAGCACGTCGCTGAGGGCCGAGCCGTCGATCGCCGCGACGACCAGGAGCTTGTCGCCCTTGGTGATCATGTTCTGGATCTGCGCGACCTGGTTCTCCACCTTGTCGTCGCCGTACTGCAGATCGGTCTTGTAGCCCTTGGCCTGGAACTGCTTGACCATGTTGTCGCCGTCGGCGATCCAGCGCTCGGAGGACTTGGTGGGCATGGCGATGCCGATGGTGCCGCCCTTCCCCCCGTCCTTGTCGCCGCCGCCGCCCCCGTTGTCGCTCTGCCCGCAGGCGGTCGCGGTGGCACCGAGGGCGAGGGTGGCTATCAGCGCGGCAGTGGTGCGCAGGTGGGCGGCTCTCGCGATGCGCATGGCTGATCAGATCCTTTCGGGGGCCAGGCGGGGGTCGGCCGCGTGGTCCTGGTCGGTCGTGATGTCGAGGGGGAAGCGGTGGAGCGGGCCCGGCAGCCGCGCGCCCAGCGGGGAGAGCCCGCCGTCCGCGCCGAGCCGGGAGAGCAGGTCGAGCACGAGGCGTCCGCGGCGGACCCGTTCGCGGGCGGTCGCCAGGGCGACGTCCCGGAACTGCCGTCCGTACGGGTAGATGCCGGGGGCCTTGCTCAGGCCGAACTTGAGGTAGATCGGGGCGCCGCGGCGGATCAGTTCGGCCGCGTCGTAGAGCCGGACGAAGCCGCCGAGGTCGTCGGGGGCCTCGATGTAGAAGTCCATCGGGGCCCGGCTGGTCCGGCGGATCTCGGTGATCTGCTGGAGGGTCAGGTCCGAGGGGATGTTGACGGAGTCGGCGCCGAGCCGCTCCCACACCGCGTAGGCGGCCGGGTTGACCGGGCCGACCAGCGCGGAGACCTTGAAGGTGGTGTCGGCGGGCAGCAGTCCCTGCTCGCGGAGCCGGTGCAGCAGCCACAGCACGCCCTCGTCGGCGACGAGCAGGCAGCGCACGCCCAGCGCGGCCGCCCGCAGGGCGTCCTCGACGCAGCCGGCCACCTGGTCGTGGCCGCGGGCGCGCAGGCCGCCGCCGCGGGAGTCGGTGCGGGTGGCCGAGCCGATGTCCCAGGTGCCGCGGGGACCGGTGAACAGGCAGAGCTCGACGTCGCGTTCGGCGCAGGCGGCCACCATCTCGGTGATCTCCGCGTCCGTCAGCATCCAGACGCCGCTGCCCTGGCTGATCCGGTGCACGGGCACCTCCAGCAGTTCGGCCTCCTCCAGCACGGTGGCCAGCGCCTCGGGGCCCTCCACGGAGGGGATCTCGGTGCGCCAGGTGCCGCCGTCGGGGAAGGAGTGCGGGGAGGCGTCGGCCGGGTCGTCCGCCGGGGCACCGTGGCCGAGCAGGGCGAGCGCGTGCTGCCCTGGGCGACGGGGGCCGGGGGCGGTACCGGTCCCGTCGGGACTCGGGGTGGAAGCGTCGTTCACGGTGCTCCTTCGTCGGTGCCGGTGGTGCCGTTCCGGATCGGTGCGGGCTGCGGGTTGTTCGGGATGTCGGACGACGTTCGGGTCATTGGGTGCGGGCCGGTACGGAGCGGACATCGTTGTCCGGGGCGGGCCGGGGTCATGGGCGCAGCAGCACCTTGCCCACCTTCGGGTCCCGGCCCGCCAGCAGGCCGAGCGCCCCCGCGTAGTCCTCCAGGGGCAGTTCGTGCGTGATCAGGGGAGCCGGGGTCAGCACCCCCGCGCCGAACGCGCGCACCGTGTGCGCCCACGCGGCCGGCGGCGCCCCGAACACCGTGTGCACGGTCAGCTGCCGCACCACCAGATCGGTCGGGTCCAGCCCCTGCGCGGAGCCCGCCTCCGGGATGCCGGTCAGCGCCAGCCGGCCGCCCCGGCGCAGCAGCCCCGCACCGATCCGGGCCGCGGCGGGCGAACCGGCCGCCTCAACGACGAGGTCGAAGTCCGCGGCGCCGGGGCCCGTCAGCTCGGCCGTGGTGCGGAACGTCGTGGCGCCGAAGGACGCCGCCAGCTCCTCCCGGTCGTTCCGGGTGCCCACCACGAGCAGTTCGGCGGGGGACACCGCGGCCAGGAACTGCACCGCCAGCATCCCGAGCGTGCCGGTGCCCACGACGGCCACCCGGTCGCCCGGCGCGGCGGGGGCCTTCAGCAGCGCGGCCGCCACGCACGCCGCCGGTTCCAGCAGCGCGGCGGAGCGCAGGTCGGCGTCGTCGTCCAGCACGTGCAGCAGCCGGGCGGGCAGGGTGAGGGTGTCGGCCATCGCGCCGGGCTGCGTGAAGCCGGTCTCCTCGTACGGGGCGCCGCACAGCGTGGTCTCCCCGGCGTGGCAGCGGTCGCAGACCTGGCAGTTGCGGAAGCCCTCGCCGACGACCTTGCGGCCGGCCAGGTCCGCGGTCACACCGGGGCCCACCGCCTCCACCGTGCCGGACCACTCGTGGCCGGGGGTGACGGGGTAGCGGACGTAGCCCTCGGGGCGGGTGCCGGCGTGGACCTCGCGGTCGCTGCCGCAGATCCCGGCCGCGTGCACGCGGACCAGTGCCTCGCCCGGGCCGGGCGCGACCGGTTCCGCGGGCACGATCCGGTGCCGGCCGGGCCCGTCGAGGACGACGGCGCGCGGGGCGGTCACTGGGTGCCCTTGGGCTGCCGGCGCTCCCAGCCCTCGGCCCACAGGTCGAAGCGGGCCTGCTGCTGGGGGAATTCGGCGGCGGCGTCCACGTCGAGCTCGACACCCAGGCCCGGCGCGTCCGACAGGGTGAAGTACCCGTCGGGCCCGACCACGGGGGCGCCCTTGACGACCTTCTTGATCTCGGAGTCCGCGAAGTCGTTGAAGTGCTCGAGGATCTTGAAGTTGGGGGTGCAGCCGGCCAGTTGCAGGCTCGCCGCGGTGAGCACCGAGCCGCCGACATTGTGCGGGGCGACCAGCACGTAGTGCGTCTCGGCGGTGGCGGCGAGCTTGCGCACCTCGTTGATGCCGCCGATGTGCCCGAGGTCGGGCTGGATGATGTCGGCGGCCTGGAGCTCGAACAGCTCGCGGAACTCGTAGCGGTCGTGGATGCGTTCGCCGGTCGCGATCGGCAGGTCGGTGTGCGCGGCGACCTTCGCCAGCGCCTTGAGGTTCTCCGGCGGCACCGGCTCCTCGATCCAGCTGGGCTTGAACGGAGCCAGGTCCTTGGCGACCCGGATCGCGGTGGCCGGGCTGAAGCGCCCGTGCATCTCGACCAGCAGCTCTGCCTCGGGCCCGATCGCGTCGCGGACGGCCTCGATGAGGGAGACGGAGTACGAGGTGGCCGCGTGGTCGAGCTCGAAGTGGCCGGTGCCGAAGGGGTCGATCTTCAGCGCCCGGTAGCCGCGCTCCACGACCGCGCTCGCGGCCTTGTGGTAGGCCTCCGGGGTGCGCTCGGTGGTGTACCAGCCGTTGGCGTACGCCTTGACCTTCTCGTTCACCTTGCCGCCGAGCAGCTGCCACACCGGCACGCCGAGGGCCTTGCCCTTGATGTCCCAGCAGGCCATCTCCACGACCGCGATGCCCGACATGACGATCTCTCCGGCCCGGCCGTAGTCGCCGTACTTCATCCGCCGGACGAGGTCCTCCACCGCGAAGGGGTCGGAGCCGGTGATGTGGTTGGCGGCGGCCTCGTGGAGGTAGCCGAGCAGCGCGTCGGTGTGGCCCAGCATGCGCGTCTCACCGACGCCCGTCAGGCCCTCGTCGGTGTGGACGAGCACGTAGGTGAGATTGCGCCAGGGAGTGCCGACCACGTGGGTACTGATGCCGGTGATGCGCACGGAAGTTGCCCCTTAAGGACGGTCGTTCGAGATTTCGTCACCCGTTCGAAATGTTGAAGGGACCGTAGTTACGGGCTCCGGGCGGTGTCAATGGCTGAGTCGCCCAGGTGTCGGCGTTGTTGCCGAAGTGAGTCCGGACCGCCCGCCGGACCCCTAGGCCCCGTCGTGCGCAGGCGCGTTCGCGCGCCCTACCGGGCGACGGCGCCGGAGCCGAAGGCCGCGCCGTAGACGATGCCCGCGAGCCGCGACTGTCCCCGGGCACTGGGATGGAACCAGTCCCAGGGGCTCAACTCCGCTTCGGTGAAGCGGTAGTCGAAGACCGCGCCGCCGTCGGAGCGGCAGTGCTCCCAGCGCGCGCACTCCTGCGCCAGCACCCCGTTGTACGCGATCACGCGCTCCCGTACCGCCTGCCGGCGGGCGTTCGCCGCGGCGTTCGTCGCCTCGGGGTCCGCCAGCATCGAGGGGCACAGGCCGAGCTTCCAGATCTGCCGGCCCAGCGCGTTGCGCCGTCCGACGTCCCACAGCCGCAGCAGGTCGGGCACGCTCGCCACGAAGACCTGCGCCTCGGGCAGCCCCCGGTGCAGGGTGCGCAGCGCGGCGGCGAAGTCCCGGCGATAGGCGTCCACCGGCGTCATCCGGGCCGTGCTGGGCGCGCACGCGTCGTTGGCGCCCATGAGGATCATCACCTGCTGGGGGCGCAGCGCCACGGCCCGCTCGGCCTGGGCCGGCAGGTCGGCCATCCGGGCGCCGCTGGCCGCCAGGTTCCAGCTCCTGGCGGCGGGGCGGGTCAGCAGCCGGCCGGCGACGCTGGTCACCGAGGCCCCGCTGCCCGTCGCCCAGGACAGTTCCGGACAGTCCGTCAACACGCCGCACGCGTCGAAACCCCTGGTGATGGAATCCCCCAGGGCGGCCAGCGAGGCCGGCCGGGTGTTCCAGTCGAGGGCCGCCGAGGCGCTCGGGCGGGGGCTCGCGGCCGCGCTCTCGGCGGCCGCCGTAGCCCCTGTGCCGCCCACGGAACAGGCCGTCACCAGCGCCGTCGTCAGCAGGCCGGTCAGGGCGGCGGTGGCGCCGCGCACTCCGCGCCGGAGCGACTCCCGCATCGCTGCTCCCTCGGACGAGTGGGTGACTTCTCGGTGATCCCGACAGTACGTCACTCCTCGCGTGACGCCGCGCGGTAGCTTTTTCCTTGACGCCTGATGGGAAAGAGGTGATCAGAAGTCAGATCTTGTCTCATTCGTTATGATTAGTGCAGAATGTCCACTGCTGTCCCGGATGGCTCGGTTATGGGCATGAGGCCGCTGGGGAAGGCGTACCTCGTCCCACACTGGAGGTCCCGGTGACGACACGTGGAGTTCTGTACGTGCACTCCGCACCGCGCGCGCTGTGCCCACACGTCGAGTGGGCCGTCGCGGGCGTGCTCGGCGTGCGCGTGAACCTCGACTGGATCCGCCAGCCCGCCTCCCCGGGCACCTGGCGGGCCGAGTTCTCCTGGCAGGGAGACCCCGGCACCGCCTCCAAGCTGGCGTCCGCGCTGCGCGGCTGGCATCTGCTGCGCTTCGAGGTGACGGCGGAGCCGTGCCCCTCCGCCGAGGGGGAGCGCTACAGCAGCACCCCCGAACTGGGCATCTTCCATGCCGTCACCGGCATCCACGGCGACATCCTCATCCCCGAGGACCGGCTGCGCGCCGCGCTCGCGCGGGCCCGCAAGGGCGAGGCCGACCTGGAGACCGAGGTCGCCAAGCTCCTCGGCAAGCCCTGGGACGACGAGCTGGAGCCCTTCCGGTACGCGGGCGAGGGCGCCCCCGTCCGGTGGCTGCATCAGGTGGTCTGACGCTCCCTCGGCTCCACGGCCCCCGCCGCGGGGCCCTGCGGCGTGCCGCCTGGCTCCGCGCACCGCGCCGCGGCCCCCGGCCACCACACCCGCGGCCCGATGTCCCGGACCAGCGCGGGCACCAGCAGCGACCGCACCAGCAGCGTGTCCAGCAGCACCCCGAACGCCACGATGAAGGCGATCTGCACCAGGAAGGCCAGCGGGATCACGCCCAGCGCCGCGAAGGTCGCCGCCAGCACCACGCCCGCAGAGGTGATCACGCCCCCGGTGGCCGTCAGGCCGCGCAGGACGCCCTGCCGCGTCCCGTACCGCAGCGTCTCCTCGCGGACCCGGGTCATCAGGAAGATGTTGTAGTCGACGCCGAGCGCGACCAGGAAGACGAAGCCGTACAGCGGGACCGAGGCGTCCGTCGCCGAGAAACCGAACACGTGCGGGAAGACCAGCGCCGACACACCCAAGGTGGCGGCGAAGTTCAGCGCCACCGTGGCGACCAGCAGCAGCGGCAGCAGCGCACTGCGCAGCAGCGCCGCCAGGATCAGCAGGATGATCGCGAGGACGACGGGGACCACGAGCGTCCGGTCGCGCTCCGCGGTCGCCTGGGTGTCCACCTGCTGCGCGGTGTAGCCGCCGACGACCGCGTCCGCGCCGGGCACCGCGTGCACGGCCCGCCGCAGCCGCTCCACGGCGGCCTTGGCGGCGTCGCTGTCGGCCGCGTCCCGCAGCGTCACCTCCAGCAGCGCCCGGCCGCCGGCGACCAGCGGCTCGCCCTGGCCGGGGCGGCCGGAGGCCGTGACCGCGGTGGCGGAGGAGACTCCCGCGGTGCGTTCCGCCACCCGGGTCACCTGGGGGAGCCGGTCCGCGGCCGTGACCACCACGGCGGGGTTCCCCGAGCCGCCGGGGAAGTGCTCACCGAGGACGCGCTGCGCGGTCACCGACGGGGCCCGGTGGACGAAGATCTCGTCGAGCGGCACGCCCCGGGCGGTCAGGGCGGGGGAGAAGGCCGCGCAGGCGGCCAGCACCGCCAGAGCGACCGCCCAGACCCGGCGCGGCGCCCGGTCCACGAGCGCGGCCACCCGCTGCCACACCCCCCGGCCCCCCTCCCGCGCCGGACGCGGCCGGGCGGGCCAGTAGGCGGCCGGGCCGAGCAGCAGCAGGACGGCGGGCAGGAAGGTGAGGCTGCTCGCCACGGCACAGACGATGCCGACGGCGCCGACCGGGCCCAGGGCCCGGTTGTTCGTCAGATCGCTGGCCAGCAGGGCGAGCAGCCCGAGCGCCACGGTGGCGGCGCTGGCCACGATCGCCCCGGCCGAGCGGCCCAGCGCCGCCCGCATGGCCGCGAACCGGTCGCCGCGCCCGGCGAGTTCTTCCCGGAAGCGGGCCGACAGCAGCAGGGCGTAGTCCGTGGCGGCGCCGATGACGAGGATCGACAGGATGCCCTGCACCTGGCCGTCCACCCGGACCGTGCCGTGGTCGGCGAGCACGTACACCACGCCGCAGGCGAGGCCGAGGGAGAGGACCGAGCCGGCGATGATCACCAGGGGCAGCAGCACCGCGCGGTAGACCAGCAGCAGGATCACCAGCACCACACCGAGGGCGACGAGCAGCAGCAGCCCGTCGATGCCCGCGAAGGCGTCGCCCAGGTCGGCCTGCGAGGCGGCCGGTCCCGCGACGTGCGCGGTGGTGCCCGGCACCCGCCCGGCGGTCGCGGAGATCCGGTCGACGACCTCCTGCACCTGCCGCCCGAGATCGGGCCGCAGTTGCAGCACGCCCTCCAGCGCCCGCCCGTCCCGCGAGCGCACGGCGGGCGAGGGGTGCCCGGTCACGCCCTCCGTCCCGGCCAGGGAGGCCAGCGCGGCCGTGGCGGCGTCGCGCTGGGCATCGGTGACCGGGCCGCGGGCCGCGGTCCAGACGACGACGGCCGGCACGGTCTCGCCCCGGCGGAACACCTGCCGTTCGGCGAGCGCCTTCGTGGACTCGGCGCTTCGGGGGAGGAAGGCCGCCTGGTCGTTGGTGGAGACCTCGCCCAGCTTGCCCGCGTACGGGCCGAGAGTGCCGCCGATCCCCATCCAGGCGACCAGGAGCACCACGGGGAGCAGCCATCGGACGGTGCGTGGCACGGATGTCATCGCTTCTCCCGTGGGGGTGCGTGCGGGTGTCTCCCTCTGCTGCCCTCAGCATGGACGGCGACGCCCACGGCGGCGCGACGACCCCCGGCTCCGTCACCGCCCGCCCGGACCGGCCGGCTCGGACCGGCCGCCTCCGCCGCGCCGGTCCCGCCGAGGGCGGACTCCTGACGGCGGGGGACGGGGAGCCCGCCGTCGGCGGACCGCCCCGGGATCAGGCGGTGGCCTGCGCCCGCCCGGCCGAGCGTGGACCCGCGGTCGCCGTAGGCCTCCTGGCGGCGGGGGACGGCGAACCGGCCCCGCGCCACCGTGCAGCTGCCGTCGGCGGGCCGCCTCGGCGTCGCGCGGTGGCCTCCGCCGGTCCCGCCGAGGGCGGACTCGCGGTCGCCGTTCGCCTCCTGACGGCGGGGGACGGGGAACGCGCCGTCGGCGGACCGCACCGGGATCAGCCGGTGGCCTGCGCCCGCCCGACCGAGCGTGGACTCGCGGTTGCCGTAGGCCTCCTGGCGGCGGGGGACGACGAACCGGCCCCGCGCCACCGTGAAGCTGCCGTCGGCGGACCGCCTCGGCGTCGCGCGGTGGCCTGCGCCCGTCCCGCCGAGGGCGGACCTGCGGTCGCCGTTCGCCTCCTGACGGCGTGGGACGGGGAACGCGCCGTCGGCGGACCGCCCCGGCTCCGGCGTGAGGCCGCCGTCGGTGGACCGCCTCGGTATCGGGCGGTGGCCCGCGCCGGTCCCGTCGAGGGCGGACGTGCGGTCGCCGTGTGACTCGTCCGGCGACCGCACGTGCGTGAACGCGGCGTCGGGGGACCGTTCCGGCATGGGGCGGTGACCTGTGCCCGTCCTGCGGAGGGCGGACTCGCGGTCGGCGTCCGCCTCTTGGCGGCGGGGGACGACGAACCGGCCCCGCGTCACCGTGCAGCCGCCGGCGGCGGAGCCGCGGCCTGCTTAGCCGCCGAGGCGATGTTGCGGGCCATGCCGCCGAAGACGACGGAGTGGAACGGCGACACGCTCCACCAGTACGCGTGGCCGGCCAGCCCCCGCGGGTGGAACAGCGCCCGCTGCCGGTAGACCGTGCGCCCCCGGTCGTCCTGCCCGGCCGACAGCTCCAGCCAGGCCAGTCCCGGCAGCCGCATCTCCGCCCGCAGCCGCAGCAGCCGCCCGGGTTCGATCTCCTCGACCCGCCAGAAGTCCAGCGAGTCGCCCGTCCGCAGCCGCGCCGCGTCCCGACGCCCCCGGCGCAGCCCCACCCCGCCGACGAAGCGGTCGAGCCAGCCGCGGACCGCCCACGCCAGCGGGCAGGAGTACCAGCCGTTCTCGCCGCCGATGCCCTCGATCACCCGCCACAGGGCTTCCGGCGAGGCGTCGACCACCCGGGCCCTGCGGTCGCTGTAGAGGCTGCCGCCCGCCCAGTCGGGGTCGGTGGGCAGCGGGTCGCTGGGCGCACCGGGCACCGAGGCCGAGGACCAGCGGGTGACCACATTGGCGTCCCGGATGCGCTGGAGGGCGAGCTCCAGCGCCCCTTCGACGCCGATCATGCCCTCCGGCGGATCGGGCACCCACCGGGCGATGTCGTGGTCGTGGCAGACCACCTCGTGCCGCAGCGACTCGGTCAGCGGACGCGCCAGGCCCGCGGGCACCGGGGTCACCAGCCCCACCCAGTGGCTGGACAGCCGGGGCGTGAGCACCGGCACCGGCACGATCAGCCGCGGCGGCAGCCCGGCCACCTCGGCGTACTTCAGCATCATCGCCCGGTACGTGAGCACGTCCGGCCCGCCCACGTCGAAGGCGCGGTTCACCTCGGGCGGCAGCGCCGCGCAGCCGACGAGCAGGCGCAGCACGTCCCGTACGGCGATCGGCTGGATGCGGGTGTTGACCCAGCGCGGGGTCACCATCACCGGCAGCCGCTCGGTCAGATAGCGCAGCATCTCGAACGAGGCCGAGCCCGAGCCGATGATGACCGCCGCCCGCAGCACGGCCGTCGGCACCCCCGAGGCCAGCAGCACCCGGCCCACCTCGGCGCGCGAGCGCAGGTGCGGCGACAGCTCCCGCTCGGGCACCCCGTCCGGGGTGAGCCCGCCCAGGTACACGATCCGGCGCACACCGGCGGCCTTCGCCGCGCGGCCGAAGGTCTCGGCGGCACGGCGGTCGGTCTCCTCGAAGTGCCGGCCGCTGCCGAGCGCGTGCACGAGGTAGTACGCGACGTCCACGCCCTCCATCGCCGCGAGCACCGACTGCTCGTCGGTCACGTCGCCCCGCACCACCTCGGCGCGGGGCGCCCAGGGGTGGTCGCGCAGCTTTCCCGGGGTGCGGACGAAGCAGCGCACCTGGTGGCCGGCGTCGAGCAGTTCGGGCACCAGGCGGCCGCCGATGTAGCCGCTGGCCCCGGTCACCAGGCAGGTGAGGGCGGTCTTCGCAGTCATCCGGGTCGTTCCTTTCCGGCGGCCGGGGCCGCCAGGGCGCTCGCCACGTCCGGCGGCAGCGGGGCGAGCCGCAGCAGCCCCGCCACCACGCGGGCGGTGGTCGCGTGCCAGGTACCGGCGTCCCGCAGCATCGCGTGGTCGCCGCCCGGCACCGTCAGGTGGCAGGCCAGGGCGCCCGCCGCGCGCGCCCGGTCGGCCAGGGCCAGCGACGCGGCCGGATCGGTGACCCGGTCCCGGTCGCCGTGGAGCAGCACCAGGCGTCGCCCGGCCAGCTGCTCCACCGGTTCGCCCGCCGGGCACCAGGGGGCCAGCCCCACGACCCCGCCCACCAGCGGATGCCCGGCCACCCGCAGTGCGGCCCGGCCGCCCATCGAGTGGCCGACCAGTACGACGCGCACCGCCCCCGCGCGCCCCCGCAGGGCCTCCAGCGTCCGCCACGCGTCGTGCGCGGCGTCCTGCCGGTCGCCGTTCCAGCCGCGGTGCCGGTAGCGGACCCCGGCGAGCGCCACCGGGTGCCCGGCCGTGGCCCGGCCGATGGCCCGGACGAACGGCCGCATCCGGGCCCCGGGGAGGTTCCACCGCGTGGGCGGCTCCAGGCCCTCGGCGCGGCCCCCGTGCAGCAGCAGGACGGCGGCCGACGGGCGCTCCGGGAAGGCGTACGGAACCAGCGTCGCGGCGCCGTCGCCACCCGCCGCGTCGTCACCGTACGTCATCGGATCGCCTCTCCTCGCACTCTCCGTCATTGTCCGCCGCTCCCTCCGCCGCCGCCCGTCCTGATACCTGCCCGGGATTCGGAACCGCGCCCCCACCGGATTGCCCGATCGGCCAATCCGGTGGCCGCAGGCCTACGAATCACCATCAGGGAGAGACGGGGCACGAAGGGAGCGGCATGAACGGCACAGGGCGCCGGATCGCGGTCGTGGGGAGCGGGGTGGCCGGCCTGACCGCCGCGTACGCACTGCAACGGCACGGCGACGTATCGCTGTTCGAAGCGGACGACCGGCTGGGCGGGCACGCCCACACCCACGACGTCCCCTCGTCCGACGGCCGGGTGGCGGCCGTCGACAGCGGCTTCATCGTGCACAACGAGCGCACCTACCCCACCCTGTTGCGGATCTTCGCCGAACTCGGCGTCCGCACACAGGAGTCGGAGATGAGCATGTCCGTGCGGTGCGAGGGCTGCGGCCTGGAGTACGCCGGGGCCCGCGGGCCCGCCGGGCTGTTCGCGCAGCCGCGCAACGGGCTGCGCCCGGAGTACCTGCGGATGCTGGCCGAGGTGCCGCGCTTCCACCGCAGGGCCCGGCGGCTGCTCGCCGGGGACGGCGGCGACGACACCACCACCCTGGGGGAGTTCCTGCGCGCGGGGGGCTTCTCGGCGTACTTCGTCGCGCACTTCACCACCCCCCTGGTGGCCTGCGTCTGGTCCTGCTCGCCGCGGACCGCCGCCGACTACCCGGCGGCGTACCTCTTCCGGTTCCTGGACCACCACGGGATGCTGTCGGTGTCCGGCTCGCCCACCTGGAAGACCGTCACCGGCGGCTCGCGCACCTACGTCGAGCGGATCGCGAAGCGGCTGACGGCCCTGCGCACCGCCACCCCCGTACGCGCCCTGCGCCGGCACGCCGACGGCGCCGAGATCGTCACCGACGACGGCGAGAGCGAGGAGTACGACGCGGTGGTCGTCGCCACCCACGCCGACCAGGCGCTGCGCCTGCTGGCCGACGCCACGGCGGCGGAGCGCGCGGTGCTCGGCGCGATCCCGTACTCCCGCAACCCCACGCTGCTGCACACCGACACCTCGCTGCTGCCGCGCAGCACCGGGGCCCGCGGCTCGTGGAACTACCGGATGCCCTCCTGCGCCCCCTCGCCCGGCGGCGTACGGGTCACCTACGACATGAACCGCCTCCAGCGGCTGGACAGCCCCGAGCGCTTCCTGGTCACCCTCGGCGGTGAGGAACTGGTCGACCCCGGCCGGGTGCTGGCCCGCATGGTCTACGAACACCCCGTCTACACCCCGGAGTCGGTCGCCGCGCAGCGCCTGCTGCCCACCCTGAACACCCCCGTCACCGCCTTCGCCGGGGCCTACCACGGCTGGGGCTTCCACGAGGACGGCTGCCGCTCCGGCGCCGAGGCCGCCCGCGCGCTGGGGGCGCGATGGTGACCGCCGCGGCCCCGCCGGACGTGCCCGCCCTGTACGAGTGCGTGATCACCCACGTCCGTACGCGCCCGGTCCGCCACGCCTTCACCCACCGCACCTACCTGTGGCTGATCGACCCCGACCGGCCGCCCCGGCTCCCCGCGCCGCTGCGCCCCTTCGCCCGCTTCGACGCCCGGGACCACTTCGGCGGCCGGCAGCCCACCGTACGGGCCGCCCTGGAGACCTGGCTCGCCGCGCGCGGGGTGGACCTGCGGGGCGGCCCGGTGCGGATGCTCACCCACGCCCGGGTCCTCGGGTACGTCTTCAACCCGCTGACGCTGTACTGGTGCCACCTGCCGGACGGCGCCCTGGCCTGCGTCGTCGCCGAGGTCCACAACACCTACGGCGAGCGCCACGCCTACCTGCTGCGCACCGACGGGTCCGGCGCGGCGAGCGTGGCCAAGGACTTCCACGTCTCGCCGTTCTTCCCCGTCGACGGCGCCTACCGCATGCGGCTGCCGGAGCCGGACGCCGCGCTGCGCCTCACCGTCCACCTGGAGCGCGCCGGGACCCGGCCGTTCACCGCCACGGTGCGCGGCGAACGGCGGCCCGGCACCGCCCCGTTCCTGCTGCGCGCCGCGCTGCGCCACCCATGGTCCACCGCCGCCGTGTCGGCCGGCATCCGCCGCCACGGCATCCGACTGCTGCTGCGCGGACTGCCCGTGCTGCGGCGCCCCGTTCACCCGCCTCAGGAGGGTTTCGAGTGACCACGTCCGTCCCCGTCCCCGCACCCGCTCCCGCCTCCTCCGGCGGCGTGGACCCGCGCCGCTGGCCGGACGTCGCCGCACCACCGCGGTGCTCCCGCGCACGGGCCGCCGTCGCCGGCGCCGTCGTGCGCCGCGCCCTGTCCCGGCTGCCGCTGAACTGCCGCCTCGGGCCCGGCGGCCCGGTGCTCGGCACCGGTGGCCCCGTGGTCGAGATCGCCGACCCCGAGGCCTTCTTCCGCCGCGTGGGAGCCGGCGGACTGATCGGCTTCGGCGAGTCCTGGATGGCCGGCGAGTGGGACGCGCCCGACCTCGTCGCGGTGCTCACCGTGCTGGCCGCCAACGTCACCGCACTCGTCCCCCGGCCGATGCAGCGGCTGCGCGCCCTGTGGGCACGCCGGGAGCCCCGCGAGCGCCGCAACACCCTCGACGGCGCCAGGGACAACATCCACGCCCACTACGACCTGTCCAACGAGCTGTTCGCGCTCTTCCTGGACGAGACCCTCACCTACTCCTCGGCGGTCTTCGCCGGCCTGCCCGCCGGCCCGGAGGCGCTCGCGGACGCCCAGCGCCGGAAGATCGACCGCCTGCTGGACCTCGCGCGGGTCGGCGAGGGCACCCGGCTGCTGGAGATCGGCACCGGCTGGGGCGAACTCGCCGTGCGCGCCGCCCGGCGCGGCGCCCAGGTCGTCACCGTCACCCTCTCCGAGGAGCAGCGCCGGCTGGCCGCCGAGCGCATCGAGGAGGCCGGCCTGTCCGGCCGTGCCACGGTGCTGCTGCGCGACTACCGGCAGGTGACGGGCCGTTACGACGCCGTCGTCAGCGTCGAGATGATAGAGGCCGTCGGCGCCGAGTACTGGCCCGCCTACTTCACCGCCCTCGACCGGCTGCTCGCCCCCGGCGGCCGGATCGCGCTCCAGGCCATCACCATGGCCGACGACCGGATGCGGGCCACCCGGCACACCCATACCTGGATCCAGAAGTACATCTTCCCCGGCGGCCTGATCCCCTCCCCGGAGGCGATCGAGCGCACCCTCGCGGCGCACACGACGCTGCGCGTCGAGGAGAGCACGGGCTTCGCCGCGCACTACGCCGAGACGCTGCGGCTGTGGCGCGAACGCTTCACCGACCGGGCCGCCGAGGTCGCCGCCCTCGGCTTCGACGAGGTCTTCCGCCGGATGTGGACCCTCTACCTCGGCCACTCCGAGGCCGGCTTCCGCTCCGGCTACCTCGACGTGCGCCAACTGCTGCTCACCCGAGGGGAGACCGCCCGGTGAAGAGTGCCGCGGACACCCTCGTCCCCCTGCTGGAGCAGTTCACCGGCGGCCCGCTGCCGTTCCGGCTGCGGGCCTGGGACGGCAGCACCGCGGGGCCCCGCGATGCGCCGATGGTGGTGCTGCGCTCCCGGCGCGCGCTGCGCCGGCTGCTCTGGGAGCCCGGCGAACTCGGCCTGGCCGAGGCCTACATCACCGGCGAGCTCGACGTGCGCGGCGACCTCACCGAGAGCCTGCGCACGATCTGGGCCGCGGTGCGCGAGGGCCGCGTCACCCCGCCCCGGCTGACCGCCGCCGACCGCCTGCGGGCGGCCGGCGCTGCACTGCGGCTCGGCGCGGTCGGCCCCCGGCCGCCCGCCCCGCGCGGCCGGGCCCGGCTGAACGGGACCTTGCACAGCCGCGGCCGCGACCGCGCCGCCATCAGCCACCACTACGACCTGTCCAACGCGTTCTACGCCCTGCTCCTCGACCCCTCCATGGCGTACTCCTGCGCCTACTGGACCCGCGCCGACGACCCCTCGTACGGCCTCGCCGACGCCCAGCGCGACAAGCTGGAACTCATCTGCCGCAAGCTGGGACTGCGCCCCGGCATGCGGCTGCTCGACATCGGCTGCGGCTGGGGCGCGCTGTCGCTGTACGCCGCCGAGACCCACCGCGCCCAGGTGCACGCGGTCACCCTGTCCGCCGCGCAGCGCGACGCCGTCCAGGCCCGCATCCGCGAACGCGGCCTGGAGCAGTACGTCCGGGTCGAACTGCGCGACTACCGCGACCTGGAGGGCAGCGGCGGCTACGAGGCCGTCACCGCGATCGAGATGGGCGAGCACGTCGGCGACGCGCACTACCCCGCCTTCGCCGCCACCCTGCACCGCGTGCTGCGCCCGCACGGCCGGGCCCTGGTGCAGCAGATGTCCCGCGGCCGGGTCGCGCCGGGCGGTGGCGCGTTCATCGAGACGTACATCGCCCCCGACATGCACATGCGCCCCCTCGGCCGTACCGTCGCCCTGCTGGAGGACGCCGGGCTGGAGGTGCGCGCCGTGGAGTCGCTGCGCGAGCACTACGTGCGCACGATCCGCGCCTGGCTGGCCACACTGGAGGCGCGCTGGCCCGAGTTCACGGCTATGGCGGGGGAGGAGACCGCCCGCGTGTGGCGGCTGTACCTGGCCGGCGGCGCGCTGGCCTTCGCCGAACGGCGCATGGGCGTCGACCAGATCCTCGCCGTGCGGCCCACCGAGGACGGCGGCACCGGGCTGCCGGACACCCAGGACGGCTGGTACGGGCGATGGTGACCCTCGCGGCAGCGGGCGCGGCGCTCGCGGTGATGCTGGTGGCCTTCGCGGTCGGCCGGGCCCGCGGCATGCACCGGTACGTCGACATCGCCTGGGGCGCCGGCTTCGCGGCCGTCGGGGCGGTCGCGTACGCGATGTCGGCCGGGCACGGTGACCCGGCCCGGCGTGCGCTGGTGCTGGTGATGGTGGCGGTGTGGGGGCTGCGGCTGGCCGCCCACATCGCCTGGCGGGGCCGGGGGCACGGCGAGGACCCGCGCTACGAGGCCCTGCTGGACAAGGCGCGCGGCAACCGCACCCTGTACGCCCTGCGCATGGTCTACCTGCTCCAGGCCGCCCTGGTCTGGCTGGTCTCACTGCCGGTGCAGGCGGCCTCCTACCTCCCCGGCCCGCTCGGTCCCGCCGCCGCGGTCGGCGTCGCGCTGTGGGCCGTCGGCCTGCTCTTCGAGGCGGTCGGCGACCGTCAACTGGCGCGCTTCAAGGCCGATCCCGCGAACCGGGGCAAGATCATGGACCGCGGGCTGTGGAGCTGGACGCGGCACCCCAACTACTTCGGCGACTTCCTCGTCTGGTGGGGGCTGTTCGCGCTGACCTGCGACGCCTGGCAGGCGGCGGCGGCCACCGTGGTCTCCCCGCTGGTGATGAGCCTGCTGCTGATCCGCGGCAGCGGGAAGGCCCTGCTGGAGCGGCGGATGGCCGGCCGCCCCGGCTGGGACGACTACGCCTCCCGCACCGCGGGCTTCTTCCCCCGGCCGCCGCGGAAGCGGGCGGCGCCCTCGTCCAGGTCCACCAGCGGCGCCGGGTAGTCCAGCTCGCGGCGCCGCTCCTCGTCCAGCAGCCAGGGACGGTGGACAGCGCCGCCCGCCACACCGGCCAGCTCCGGCAGCCAGTGGCGGACGTACGCCCCGTCGGGGTCGAAACGGCGCGCCTGGGTCAGCGGGTTGAGGACGCGGTTGGGGCGGGTGTCGGTGCCGGTGCCCGCCACCCACTGCCAGTTGAGCTGGTTGTTGGCGATGTCGCCGTCCACCAGCAGGCTCAGGAAGTGCGCGGCGCCGACCCGCCAGTCCACGTACAGCGTCTTGGTCAGGAAGCTGCCGGCCAGCAGCCGCGCCCGGTTGTGCATCCACCCCTCGTGCCGCAGCTGCCGCATCGCCGCGTCCACGATCGGATAGCCGGTGCGGCCCTCCCGCCAGGCCTCGGCCTCCGGGCCGTCGCCCTGCCAGGAGTCGTGACGCGGGCGCAGGTCGCGGTGGGCGGCGTACGGGCGGGCGGCGAGCACCTGGTGGTGGAAGTCCCGCCAGGCCAGCTGGCGTACGAAGCCGCCGTGGGCGCCGGCGGCCAGTTCCGTCGCCGACAGGCAGCCGAAGTGCAGGTACGGCGAGAGCCGCGAGGTCCCGTCGCCCTCCAGGTCGTCGTGGCGCTCGTCGTACGTGTCCACGCCGCCGCCCGAGCGCCAGGCCCGCCAGAGCCGGCGGCCCTCGCTCTCGCCCCCGGCGGGCAGGCCCGGCGAGACCCCGCCCGGCGCGTCCGGCACCGCGAGCGACCGCGGGCCCTCCGGCACCCGGACCACCCGCGGCGCGCCCAGCACGTCCCGGACGTCCTCCTGCTCCCAGCGCCGGAAGTACGGCGTGAACACCTCGAACAGGTCCTTGCCCGCCGGGGTGAGGGCCCCGGGCGGCACCACGGTGAGCACGCCGTCATGGACCCGCAGCTCCCGCCGCGCCCCCTCCAGCGCCTCCCGCAGCCGCGTCTCCCGGCGGCCGGCGTAGCCGCTCACCCCGGCCGCGATGTGGACCTGCCGCGCACCGGTCTCCTCCGCGACCCGGCACACCTCCTCGACCACGTCCCCCGCGCGCAGCACCAGCCGGCCCCCGCGGTCCCGCAGCCGGGCGTCCAGGTCCGCCAGGCACTGCGCCAGGAACGCCGCGCGGTTCGGCACCGCGAAGCCGGCCGCCCCGACCCCGTCGTCCAGCACGAACAACGGTACGACCTCGTCGGCCGAGTTCAGTGCCGCACGCAGCACGGGATTGTCGTGCACCCGCAGATCCGCGGTGAACAAGCAGACGGCCACGGACACGCGTGCACCTCGTACCTTTGATTGCCTTGTCCCGCCCGAGCCTAGGCCGCCCGCGCGCCCGGCTCCCGCATTCGCCGGGCGCGTCACCCCGCCGGTCAGGCCTTCGCGAAGGACATGAGCGCGAGCGGCTGCGTGGTGGGGCGCGGGGAGCCGCCCGCCGGTTCGACGGTGATGCCCATGCCGGAGGCGCCGCCGACGGGGCCGTCGAGGAGCACGGCCTCGCTGCCGCCCGGGCCGGAGCGGGGGACCAGCCCGGCGGAGCGCATGGTGCCGCCCGCGTCGGAGAACCAGAGTTGGTAGACCCGGCCGCCGGACAGCTGGGGCAGGCCCTGGGCGAAGAACACCGCGCGGTCCTGGCTCCGGGACACCACGACCGTGCCGCTCGCGCCGCCGGAGAGCTTCCCGGTGGTGGCGGCGGCGTCCGGCGCGGCGAGGACCCGGGCGACGGACTCGGCGCCGGCCTGCGCCTGCCGGGCCTCCTGGCGGGCGTCGCCCAGTTGCTGCTGCTGCCGGACGGCGACGCCGCCGAGCGCGGCGGCGGCCACCAGGCAGGCGGCCAGGGCGAATCGGGTGACCAGCGGGGTCCGCGGGGCGCGGCGGACACGGCGGCGGTCCCGGACGGGGACCTCGGCCACCCGCGGCGGCTCCTGCCGGACGGTGGCGATCCGCCGCATCACCTCGTCCTTCATCCGCTGCGGCGCGGGTTCGGCCGCGGCGAGCCCGAGCCGGGCGGCGGTCGCGGTGAGCTCGCGCACCTCCAGGGCGCAGGGCTCGCAGTCCGCCAGGTGGCTCTCGAACTCGGCGCGCTCGTGCCGGTCCAGGGCGTCCAGGGCGTACGCCCCGGTGAGGGTGTGCAGCTCGGCGTTGGTGCTCATGCGGTCACCCCCAGGCAGTCGCGCAGCCGGATGAGGCCGTCCCTGAGCCGGGTCTTGACCGTCCCCAGGGGCAGCGACAGCAGTTCCGCCACCTCGCGGTAGGTCAGGCCCCGGTAGTACGCCAGCATCACCGACTGGTGCTGCAACTCGGTGAGGGTGCGCATGCAGCGCCTCACCTGCTCCCGTTCGAGCCGGGCCTCGACCTGCTCGGTCACCTCGTCGTACGCGGGCGTGCGGTCCAGCAGGGCCGCCTTGTGCTCGCGGTCGGCGGCGGCGCTCGCCGACCGGACGCGGTCGACCGCGCGGCGGTGGGCCAGGGTCATCACCCAGGTCATCGCACTGCCTTTCTCGGGGCGGAAGCGGGCCGCCGTGCGCCAGACCTCCACCAGGACCTCCTGGGCGACCTCCTCGGACTGCGCGGGGTCGCGCAGCACGCCGCGGACCAGCCCCAGCACGGGTCCGCTCACGGCGTCGTACAGCCCGGCGAAGGCCTCCTGGTCGCCGCGCGCGACCGCGAGCAGCAGTTCCGTGAGGTCCGGCCCCTGGCGCGCGGGCATGCCGATTCGCACCGGTTCCCTCTCCACATCTCCCGCTTTCGTCGTTGTGTCGGTCCGCTGTCGTGTGCTCGGTGCCCGGCCGCCGCGGTCCTGCCGTCGCCCCGTGCACAGTCTCCCGTCCGGCATTCGGCGCCGCGAGCGGTTCGGATTGGTCCGTCGTACGGTGGCTCCCATGTCCGACACCACCTCAGTAGCAGTCCTCGGCACCGGGATCATGGGTGCCGCGATGGCCCGCAACCTCGTCAGGGCCGGCCTCGACGTCCGCGTGTGGAACCGTACGAGCAGCAAGGCCGAACCGCTCGCGGAGGACGGCGTCCGTGTCGCCGCCACGCCCGCGGAGGCCGTGGAGGGCGCCGACGTCGTGCTGACCATCCTCCACGACGGCCCGGCCGCGCTGGAGACCATGCGGCAGGCGGCGCCCGGGCTGCGGCCCGGCGCGGTCTGGGCGCAGGCCACCACGGCCGGCGTCGAAGCGCTCGGCGCGTTCGCGGAGTTCGCCGCCGCACACGGCATCGTCTTCGTCGACTCGCCGGTCCTCGGCACCAGGCAGCCGGCCGAGGCCGGGGAGCTGCTGGTGCTCGCGGCGGGGCCGCAGGAGGTGCGGCAGGCCCTGGAGCCGGTCTACGGGGCCATCGGCAGGCGCACCCAGTGGGTGGGCGAGGACGCCGCGGAGGGCGCCGCCAGCCGGCTCAAGCTCGTGGTCAACAGCTGGGTGCTCACCGTCACCCACGGCACCGCGGAGGCCCTGGCGCTGGCCGAGGGACTCGGGGTGGACCCCCGCGCCTTCCTGGACGCGGTGGCCGGCGGCGGCCTCGACATGGGCTACCTGCGGGGGAAGGCCGATGCCATCCTGCGCGGCGACTTCGCGCCCAGCTTCGCGCTGCAGACCGCGGAGAAGGACGCGCGGCTGGTCGTGGCGGCCGGTGAGGCCGCCGGGGTCCGCCTCGACGTGGCCGCGGCCGGCGCGGAGCGCTTCCGGCGGGCGGCGGCCCAGGGCCACGGCGAGGAGGACATGGCGGCCACCTGGTTCGCGAGCTTCGGCGACGGCCGGGACGCGAAGCAGGCCTAGGCGGCCGGGCCGTCGTCCGCCCCCGGCTCCGCCGGAAGGTGCCTGCGGTCACGGCACTTGGCAGGCCTTCGGCCGGGGGGAGGGGTCGTATCCCGCGGGCTGCGGGGACGGCCGGGGCGCGAAGGGGGCTCCCCGGTTCCGCCGGAGGGTGCTCACAGGCGCGGCACTCGGCCGGCCTTCGGCCCGGGGGAGTGGTCGTATCCCGCGAGTTCCGGCGACGGCGGGGGCGCGAAGGGGGCTCCCCGGTTCCGCCGGAAGGTGGCCCCGGGCACGGCACTTCGCTGGCCTTCGGCCGGGGGGAGGGGTCGTATCCCGCGGGCTTCGGCGACGGCCGGGACGCGAAGCGGGCCCCCCGGCTCCGCAGGAAGGTGCCCTCAGGCACGGCACTTCCCCGGCCGTCGGCCGGGAGAGCCGCCGCATCGTCCGGGTGGTCCGGCCGCGCCGACCGCGGGACGGCTGTCCGCCGTGCGATGCACCGGGCCGGGCGGCACCCCCGGCGGTGGCCGGGGGTGCCGCGGGCCCTGCCCGTCGGCGGTGGGGGCACCCGGCGGTGGCCGGGCGGGCTCATCCGGCGGCATCGCCCGAACGGCCGCCCGGCCGCCCCGCGGCTATCCCACGTGCGGGAAGAGCGCGGCGAAGGACGCCGCCGCCTCGGCGGGGTCCCGTCCGTAGGGGGCGTTGAAGTCCCAGATCAGGAAGAGGAGGAAGGCGATCAGGGCGCTGTAGAGCCCGGCCAGGAGCAACTCCCGGCGGGAGCGCCGGATCTGCAGGGTGAAGATCAGTCCCACCGCGACCAGGCCGCCCACGATCAGCCCGAACCAGACCACGCCCGGCATGGTGGGCGAGGAGCTGTCGGCGCGCGCGTTGCGCGCGTCGTCGGCCGCGGCCACCTGGTCGACGACGGGCTGGTAGGCCTGGTTGGCCAGCGGGGTGCGCGGCTCGAACGCGGTCACGTCGCGGCGCACCACGCCCAGCAGTTCGCTGCCGCGCTGGGTGTTGTCGCCGTTCTTGACCATGTACGGGATCTCTTTGTCCACGACGTACGACACGTAGGTGTCGATGTCCTCGCGCACCCGGTCGCGGACGGCGGCCGGGTACACCTGGACCCGCTCCTGGACCTCGTGCAGCGCCTGGGCCTCACGGCGCGCGGCGTCCTCGGCGGCGCCGCGCCCCTCCCAGACGCCGGCGATGGCCAGTCCCAGGACGATCGCGTAGACCACGCCGATCATCATCGTCATGTACTCGATGACGTCCGGGGTCTCGCTGGGGTCGTCGTCCTCGCTCAGCCGGCGGTTGTTGATCGCCACGATGCTCAGCACGACCACGCAGCTCGCGGCCATTCCGATGGCCAGGACAATCCAGTCCGACATGCGTCACCTCCGGGAACGAGCTTGGGAACGGGGTTTGAGCGCGGCGGCCGACAGCACCGCGGGAGCGGTGATCAGCAGCATCAGATGGACGAGGCTCGGCCCCTCGGGCGGTGGGAGCGCGGTCACCTTGTGGTAGGCGACCGGCGGCAGTTCGACCCGGCGGCTGGGTGTCGGCGTCGGGGTCGGTGTCGGGGTGGGCGTGGGTGTCGGCGTCGGTGTGGGGGTGGGCGCCGGGGTCGGCGCGGGGGCGGGCCGCTGCCGTACGGGCGCGGGCGCGGGGGCGGGTTTCGGGCGTGGGGCCGGTCCGCACGGATGCCGCCAGGACACCGAGCCGCGGGCTCCCGAGGAGTCCGTGGAGGCGTCCACGGAGGCCTGGTAGCGGGGGCAGTGCTCGCGCCGTACGCGGGCCGACGAGCCGCCGGGGCCGGTCTGGGCCTCCACGGTGTCACCGCCGTGCCGGATGCGGACACGGGTCCGCGGCACCCCTCCCGCCCCGCCGTCCGGTTTCGTCTCCACGCGGACGGCGCCGCCGCCCGTCTCCACCCGTACGGTGCCGTCCGGCAGGAACCGCACGACCGGCGGTCCCGGGACGCCGGGGCGCTCGTCGGCACGGGCGGTTCCCGCTCCGCCCCCGGGACCCCCCGGACCCAGTACCACCAGCACGGCGGCCGCCGTGAGGCCGGCCCCCCTCAGCCATATGGTCATGTCCCAGATGTTGTGCGGCGGCAGGGCCGCCCATCCGGCAATCCGGGCCAATCCCCCCGAAGGGCTGATTCGTCAGCGCAGGACGCGGCGCAGCGCACGCCGGGCGCGGTCGGGGGCGCTCCGGTCGCCGAAGAGCTGGACGGCGTGATTGAGCGCGAAGTAGACGCCGTTGAGCTCGAACACGATCTGGTCGGGATCGGTGTCCGGGGGCAGTTCGCCCTGTTCGACGGCGGCCCGCAGATCCCGCACCAGGCGCCGCTTCCACACGGTGTACAGCCGTGCCACGGCGTCCCGCACCGGCCCCTCGCGCCCGTCGAACTCCACGGCGGAGGCGGTGAACAGGCAGCCGCCGGGGAAGGCCTCCCGCTCGCGGTCGAGGTAGGTCACCCAGGCCTCGCAGATGGCCGTCAGCCGGGCCAGGCCGGGCGGGTTGCCCGCGGCCGGCAGCCACACGGCGCGGGTGAAGATCTCCGACGCCCGGCGCAGCGCGGCGATCTGCAGCGCCTCCTTGGTGCCGAAGTGGCCCAGCAGCCCGGACTTGCTCAT
This sequence comes from Streptomyces sp. NPDC088733, assembly GCF_044751185.1. NCBI lineage: Bacteria > Bacillati > Actinomycetota > Actinomycetes > Kitasatosporales > Streptomycetaceae > Streptomyces > Streptomyces sp. NPDC088733. Next base: position 82,498 of record NZ_JBIVLH010000003.1, on the reverse strand, counting down.
CCCGAGGTCGGTGGCGAGCCGGCCGATGGTCAGGCCCTCCAGGCCCTCCACGGAGGCGACCGCGACGCTGCGTTCGATGATCCGCTCGCGGGTGTGGCGGGCCTCGGTGGCGGACTTGCGTGGGCTCATGGGGCCATCGTAGCGAGCCGCCCCTCTTTAGAGTCCGATCGGTCGGTCGCTATAGTTCCGGCATGACCTCGACCCGTATCGTCGCCCTCGGCCACCACCAGCCCGAACGCGTCCTCACCAACGACGACTTGGCCGCCATGGTCGACACCAGCGACGCCTGGATCCGGCAGCGCACCGGCATCGCCACCCGCCGCATCGCCGCCGACGACGAATCGGTCGCCGACATGGCGACGGCCGCCGCCGGCAAGGCCCTGGCCTCCGCGGGCCTGGCGCCCGCCGACATCGACCTGGTCGTCGTGGCCACCTCCAGCGCCATCGACCGCTCCCCGAGCACCGCGGCCCAGGTCGCCGCCCGGCTCGGGGCGACCGCGCCCGCGTCCTACGACCTCAACAACGCCTGCGCGGGCTTCACCACCGCGCTGGCCGCCGCCGACCACTCCGTGCGCGCCGGAGCCGCGCGGCACGCCCTCGTCATCGGCGCCGAGAAGATGTCCGACCTCACCGACTGGACCGACCGCAGCACCTGCGTGCTGCTCGGCGACGGCGCCGGGGCGGCCGTCCTCAGCGCGGTGCCGGACGGTGGCACGGAGGGCCCTGGCGGGCTCCAGGGCGTCGGCCCCGTGGTCTGGGGCTCCGACCCCACCCGGGCGGACGCCGTGCGGCTCACGGGCGCCTGGCAGCCGCGCTTCGCCCAGGACGGGCAGGCGGTCTTCCGCTGGGCCACCACGACCCTCGCCCCGATCGCGGAGGAGGCCTGCCGCCGCGCGGGCGTCGCCGTGGCCGACCTCGGCGGCATCGTGACGCACCAGGCCAACCTGCGCATCATCGAGTCGGTGGTCCGTCAGCTCGGCGCCACGGAAGCCGTCGTGGCCAAGGACGTCGTCGACTCCGGCAACACCTCCGCCGCCTCCGTCCCCCTGGCCTTCTCCAAGCTCGTCGAGCGCGGTGAACTGGCGCCGGGCGCCCCCGTGCTGCTGCTCGGTTTCGGCGGCGGGCTGTCCTGGGCCGGACAGGTCGTCAGCTGCCCCTGACCGGGCGCCCGCCCGCAACGCAGAGGGCCGGCCCACCGCGTGAGCAGTGGGCCGGCCCTCGGGGTCCGCGGCCGGTCGGCCCTGCCGTCAGACGGTACGCAGGGCCAGGACGACGTTGTGGCCGCCGAAGCCGAAGGAGTTGTTGACGGCCACGATCTGACCGTCCGGCAGCTTGCGCGGCTCACCGGAGACCAGACCTGGGTCGATCTCGTCGTCGAGGTCGGTGAGGTTGATCGTCGGCGGGGCGGTGCGGTGGTACAGGGCCTGGACGGTCGCGACCGTCTCGATGCCGCCCGCGCCGCCCAGGAGGTGACCGGTCATCGACTTCGTGGCCGAGATGGCCACGTGGTCGAGGTGGTCGCCGAGGACCTTGCGCAGCGCCTTGATCTCCGCGACGTCACCCTGCGGGGTGGACGTGGCGTGCGCGTTGAGGTGGTGGATCTGCGCCGGGTCGATGCCCGTCGCGGTCAGCAGCTGCTCCAGCGCGGCGGCGATGCCGCGGCCGGTGGGCTCCGGCTGCGCGATGTGGTGGGCGTCGGCCGACAGGCCCTGGCCCAGCACCTCGGCGTAGACCTTGGCGCCGCGCTTGGCGGCGTGCTCGGCCGACTCCAGGATGACGACGCCGGCGCCCTCGCCGAGGACGAAGCCGTTGCGGGCCTTGTCGTACGGGCGGGAGGCGCCCTGCGGGTCCTCGTTGTTTTTGGACATCGCCATCATGTTGGCGAAGGCGGCGATCGGCAGCGGGTGGATGGCCGCCTCGGTGCCGCCGGCGACGACCACGTCGGCACGGCCGGAGCGGATCATCTCGTACGCGTAGCCGACGGCCTCCGCGCCCGAGGCGCAGGCGCTGACCGGGGTGTGCACACCGGCCCGGGCGTTGACCTCCAGGCCGACGTTGGCGGAGGGGCTGTTGGGCATCAGCATCGGCACGGTGTGCGGGGACACCTTGCGCGGGCCGGACGCCAGCAGGTTGTCGTACTGGTCGAGCAGGGTGGTGACGCCGCCGATGCCGGAGGCGATCACCGCGCCCAGGCGGTCGGGGTCGACCGAGCTGTCCTCGCCGGCCTTGGCGGTGAAGCCCGCGTCGGCCCATGCCTCACGGGTGGCGATCAGAGCGAACTGGGCAGAACGGTCGAGCTTGCGTGCGACCGGGCGGGGCAGAACCTCCAGCGGCTCCACGGCGATCTGCGCCGCGATGCGCACGGGCAGGTCGGCCGCCCAGTCCTGGGTCAGGGCGGTGACGCCGGAACGGCCGGCGAGCAGCCCCTCCCAGCTCGACGCGCTGTCCCCGCCCAGCGGAGTGGTTGCGCCGATACCGGTGACGACCACGGTGTGATTGGTCGGGCTCACAGGGATTGTCTCTCCACGTCTAGAAGGGCGGGCGACAGACACGTCGTCCGGGGCCGGCCTGGATCAGGCCTGAGCCTTGAGGATGTAGTCGACGGCGTCGCCGACGGTCTTGAGCTGCTTGACGTCGTCGTCCGGGATCTTGACCTCGAAGCGCTCCTCGGCGGCGACGACGACCTCGACCATGGACAGCGAGTCGACGTCCAGGTCGTCGGTGAAGGACTTGTCCAGCTGGACGTCCTCGGTGGGGATGCCGGCGATCTCGTTCACGATCTCGGCGAGACCCTCGACGATCTCTTCCTGGGTGGCGGCCATTGCGGCGCTCTCCTTCTTCGGTGCTGTTACTACGGGCTGCGGCGGGCGGGAGTGCGGCGCCGCGTGGGGTGTTGACTAGGGGAGGGTAACGACCGTGGCGGCGTACACGAGACCCGCCCCGAAACCGATGATCAGGGCCGTGTCGCCGCTCTTGGCCTGTCCGGTCGCCAGCAGGCGCTCCATCGCGAGCGGGATCGACGCGGCGGAGGTGTTGCCGGTGGTCTCGATGTCGCGGGCCACGGCGACGTGCTCGGGGAGCTTGAGCGCCTTGATCATCGAGTCGATGATCCGCATGTTGGCCTGGTGCGGAATGAAGACATCGAGGTCGTCCGCGGTGATCCCGGCGGCGTCCAGCGCCTCCTGGGCGACCTTGGCCATCTCGAAGACCGCCCACCGGAAGACCGTCTGGCCCTCCTGGGTGATGGCGGGGAACTTCACCTGTCCGTCGGCGTCCACCGGAAGCCCCGAGACATCACCCGCTCGGAAGCGGTCCCATGCGACGGTCTGGGTGATGGTGTTGGACTTGTCACCCTCAGAACCCCACACGGTCGGGCCGATCTCCGGCTCGTCGGCGGGGCCGATCACGACCGCGCCGGCGCCGTCGCCGAACAGGAAGGCGGTGGCCCGGTCGGACTTGTCGGTCAGGTCGCTCAGCCGCTCGACGCCGATCACCAGGACGTGCTTGGCACTGCCCTCGGTGACCATGCCCTTGGCGAGCGTCACGGCGTACGTGAAGCCCGCGCAGCCTGCGGAGATGTCGAAGGCGGCCGGCTTGACGGCGCCGATCCGGTGCGCGATCTCGGTCGCGACCGCCGGGGTCTGCTTGAAGTGGGAGACCGTCGCGACGATGACGCCGCCGATGTCCTCGGCCGAGATCCCCGCGTCCGCGATGGCCTTGCCCGCCGCGATCACGGACATCTCGGAGACCGTCTCGTCGGGGCCGGCCCAGTGCCGGGAGGCGATGCCGGAGCGGGAGCGGATCCACTCGTCGCTGGAGTCGATGTGCTCCAGGATGACCTCGTTGGGCACCACGCGGGTCGGCCGGTAGCCGCCGACACCCATGATCCGTGCGTACGGGGAGCCCTTGGCGGGCCTGATCTTCGCGGTCATGTCTGCGAGGACTCCTATTCCTGGGTGCCGTGCTCGGCGACGATCGCGCGGGCGGCCTCGAGGTCGTCGGGGGTCTTGAGGGCCAGGGTCGCGACGCCGGGCAGCGCGCGCTTGGCCAGGCCCACCAGAGTGCCACCCGGCACCAGCTCGATGATGGCGGTGACGCCGAGTTCCTTGAAGGTGTCCATGCACAGATCCCACCGCACGGGGTTGGAGACCTGCGACACCAGCCGCGCGACGATCTCGGCGCCGCCGGCGACGACCTTGCCGTCGGTGTTGGACACGTACGGCAGTACCGGGTCGGAGACCTCCAGCGTGCCCGCCAGCGCGTCCAGGGTGGCCACGGCCGGGGCCATGTGGTGGGTGTGGAAGGCACCCGCGACCTTCAGCGGGATGACCCGCGCCTTCTCCGGCTTGTCCGCGGTCAGCGCGGCCAGCTGCGCGGCCGTGCCGGCTGCGACGATCTGGCCGGCCCCGTTGATGTTCGCCGCGGTGAGCCCGAGGTTCTCCAGGTGCGCCACGACCGTGTCCGGGTCCCCGCCGAGCACCGCCGACATGCCGGTCTCGGTGACGGCGGCGGCCGCGGCCATCGCCGTGCTGCGGGTGCGGACGAACGCCATCGCCGCGTCGGCGCTCAGCACCCCGCCGATCGCCGCGGCGGTGATCTCACCGACGCTGTGGCCGGCCACCGTGTGCGGCGCGCCGGCGCCGGGCAGCAGCCGCTCCGCCGCGACCAGGCCGGCGGCGACCAGCAGCGGCTGGGCGACGGCCGTGTCGCGGATCTCCTCCGCTTCGGCCTTGGTGCCGTAGTGGGCGAGGTCGAGTCCGGCGGTCGCGGACAGTTCCGCGAGGCGGTCGGAGACGCCGGGCAGATCGAGCCATGGGGCGAGGAAGCCGGGGGCCTGGGCACCCTGGCCGGGAGCGACGAGTACGAGCACGCTTTCAACTCTCTCTTGAGCGAGGTCGTCCCCGCCCGTGGGGACAGGGACCAAGAACCGACGGGCGATTTGTTGGTGTCCCACAAATGCCCTGCGTACACCTACGGTGTCTGTCCGGAGTCGGAGAGCCGGCCCAGGATGAGTGCGATGCGAAGGGTGAATGCGGATCGTACATCCGAGGGGGACCAGCCGGTGACGTCCGTCACACGTCGGAGCCGGTACCGGACGGTGTTGGGGTGAACGAACAACATACGGGCCGCGCCTTCGAGCGACGAGGCCTGCTCGAGGTAGACCGAGAGCGTTTCCAGCAACGCCGAACCGGCTTCCTCCAGCGGTCTGTAGATCTCCTCCACCAGCTGATCGCGGGCGTAGCGGTCCCCCGCCATCGCCCGCTCCGGCAGCAGATCGTCCGCCTGCACGGGGCGCGGGGCGTCCGGCCAGGCGGCGCAGGCCCGCAGGCCGGCGGCCGCGGCCTGCGCGGAACGGGACGCCGACAGCAGGTCGCCGACGACCGGTCCGGCCACCACCGGGCCCGCCGCGAAGGGGCCGATCAGCGCCTTGGCGACGCGCAGCGGCTCGTCGTCGCCGCCCGCGACCACGATCAGCCGGTCGCCCAGCACACCGGTCAGCACCTGGAGCTTGGCGTGGCGCGCGGCCCGGCGGATCGCCTCCACGGTCAGTTCGCTGTCGCCGTTGGGTGCCGTGCCCAGCACGACCACGATCTTGTCCGGCGAGCTCCAGCCCAGCGCCGCCGCCCGGGACAGCACGCCCTCGTCGGCCTCCCCGGACAGCACCGCGTTGACCACCAGGGACTCCAGCCGGGCGTCCCAGGCGCCGCGCGCCTCGGCGGCCTGGGCGTACACCTGGGCCGTTGCGAAGGCGATCTCCCGCGCGTACACCAGCAGCGCCTCGCGCAGCACCGACTCGTCGCCGGGGGCGGCGACCTCGTCGATGGCCGCCTCCATCACCTCGATGGTGGTGCGCACCATCTCCACCGTCTGGCGCAACGAGATCGCCCGGGTCAGCTCCCGCGGCGCGGTGCCGAAGACGTCGGTGCTGATCGCCTGCGGCGTCTCCGGGTGCCGGAACCATTCGGTGAACGCCGCGATGCCCGCCTGCGCGACGAGCCCGATCCACGAGCGGTTCTCCGGCGGCATGGCCCGGTACCAGGGCAGCTGCGCGTCCATCCGAGCGATCGCTGCCGCCGCCAGGCGCCCCGCGGACTTCTCCAGCCGTCGCAGGGTGGCGATGTGGGAGTGGTCGCGGGCGGGGTCGAATGCGTTCTGCGCGGGTTCTGGCACGGTACAAGCCTGCCTTATCCGGGCGGAAGGATGGCACGGACCCCTCTTCTGCGCGCGTCCGCGCGTCAGATCCGGCCGCCTGCCGCGTGTCCGGCGGTGTCCGCGGACAGCCGCTGGGCGAGGTAGATCGGGACCACCGACAGCACGATCAGCACCGCGGCGACCACGTTGACCACGGGCGCCTGCTGGGGCCTGGCCATATTGCTGAAGATCCACACCGGCAGCGTCTGGATGCCGGGCCCGGCGGTGAAGGTGGTGACCACGATCTCGTCGAAGGAGAGCGCGAAGGCCAGCAGCCCGCCCGCCAGCAGCGCCGAGCGGATCAGCGGGAAGGTGATGTCGCGGAAGACCTGGAAGGTGTCGGCGCCCAGGTCCATGGCCGCCTCCTCGTACGAGCCGGAGGTGCGCCGCAGCCGGGCCAGGACGTTGTTGAAGACCACCACGACGCAGAAGGTGGCGTGGCCCACGACGACGGTGAACAGCCCGAGCCCCACGCCGAGCGGTTCCAGCACCGTGCGGAACGCCGTGTTCAGCGCGATGCCGGTGATGATGCCGGGCAGGGCGATCGGCAGGACCACCACGAAGGACAGCGCCTCACGGCCGAAGAACCGGTGGCGCTGGACGGCGAGCGCGACCAGGGTGCCCAGCACCAGCGACACCGCAGTCGCCCCGAGCCCGGCCTTCACCGAGGTCCACAGCGCCGCGCGGGCACCGTCGCTCTGCCAGGCGTCGCCCCACCAGCGCAGGGTGAGCCCGGAGGGCGGCCAGCCGAAGCCGCGGTCGGCGTTGAAGGAGTTCAGCAGGACCAGCAGCAGCGGTACGTAGATGACGGCGAAGCCGAGCGCGGCCGCGGCGCGCAGCGCGATCCGGGCGGGTCGGGACAGGTGCATGGCGTACGGCCCTCACAGACTCTGGAGCGCGCCGGTGCGTCGCACGGCCAGCAGGTAGACGACGATGATCGCGACCGGCACCGTGCCGAGCGCGGCGGCCAGCGGCAGGTCGAGCGTGATGTTGGAGTAGACGACGTTGCCGATGAGCTGGGTCTTGCCGCCGACGATCTGCACCGCGATGTAGTCGCCGAGGCTGAGCGAGAAGGTGAAGACCGAGCCCGCCGCGACCGAGGGCAGCACCATCGGCAGCACCACGGACCTGAAGGTGCGCCAGGTGCGCGCGCCCAGGTCGGCGGAGGCGTCCAGCAGGCCGGCCGGCAGCTGTTCGAGGCCCGCGTGGATCGGCAGGATCATGTACGGCAGCCACAGGTAGGCCAGCACCATGACGGCCGCGGGCAGGCCGTAGCCGGGGCCGCTGAGGCCCAGCGGCTTCAGCACCCAGTCCAGCGGCCCGTTCTCGGAGAGCATGATCCGCCAGGCGTACGCCTTGACCAGGTAGCTGGCCCACAGCGGGGTGAGGACGGCGACGACCAGCAGGTGGCGGTACTTCGGGGCGGCCACCCGCGCGGTGTAGAACGCGATCGGGAAGGCGACGACGATGTCGATGGCGGTCACCGCGACCGCCACACCGAGGCTGCGCAGCGCGACGTCCCGGTAGACCGGGGTCGTCCACAGGGCGTGGAAGTTGTCGGTGCTCCAGACCTTCACCACGTCCGAGGTGAAGGGGTCGGTGGTCCAGAAGGCGGAGAGGAACAGCGCGGCCAGCGAGCCCAGGTAGGCGAGGACGAGCCACAGCAGCGGGGCGGACAGCAGCAGGGACAGCCGCAGCCGCGGGCGGCGGTGCAGGAAGCCTGCCAGCCGCCGCCCGGGCGTGCCGGACGTGGGGAACGTGGTGGTCACCGACGGCTCAGCCCTTGATCTCGGTCCAGGCCTGGACCCACTTGGCGTAGGGGACGCATGTCACGTCGGTGCGGCCGTCGAGGCACTGCGGGATCGGGGTGTTCCAGAAGTGGACCTGCTTCCAGTACGGCTCGTCGGCGGCGTGGAAGACGGTGCAGTGGTTCTTGTCGGCGGTCAGCGCGCAGGACTTGGCGTTCGACGGGGCCTCGCCGAACCACTCGGCGACCTGGGCGTTGACCTTGGGCGAGACGATCCAGTCCAGCCATTTGTAGGCGCAGTTGGGGTGCTGGGCCTTCGCGGAGATCATCCAGGTGTCGGACCAGCCGGTCGCGCCCTCGCTCGGCAGGACGGCGGCGACCTTGGCCTTCTCGGCCTCCGCGAGGTTGGCGATGACCTGCCAGCTGGTGCCGATGACGGAGTCGCCGCTCTTGAACGCGGAGATCTCCTTGAGGTAGTCGCTCCAGTACTCGCCGATGTTGGCGTTCTGCTCCTTCAGCAGTGCCACCGAGGCGTCGAACTGCTTCTGGTCCAGGGCGTACGGGTCCTTGATGCCCAGCTCCGGCTTCGTCTTCATCAGGTACAGCGCGGCGTCCGCGAGGTAGATCGCCGAGTCGTAGGCGGTGACATGGCCCTTGTACGGGGCGGACTTGTCGAACACCGCGGACCAGGAGGTGGGCGCGGGGGAGACCTTGTCGGTGCGGTACATCAGCAGGTTGGCGCCGCGGCCGTGCGGGATGCCGTAGGCGACACCGCCCACCGAGTTCCACTTCTGCATCTTCAGACTCGGGAAGATGTCCTTGTAGTTGGGCACCAGGGCGGTGTTGACCGGGGCGGCGTCGCCGGAGGCGATCAGGCGCAGCGAGGCGTCGCCGGAGGCGGAGACGGCGTCGTACTGGCCGGTCTTCATCAGGCTGACCATCTCGTCGGAGGTGCCGGCCACCTTGGTGTTGACCTGGCAGCCGGTCTCCTTCTCGAAGGGCGTGACCCAGTCGACGGACTTGTCGTTGGAGCCGTCCTCGGCGTATCCGGCCCAGGCGATCAGGTTGACCGCGCCCTCGGTCTTGCCGAGGGTCTTCTGCGCGCTGAGTTTCGGCGGGGTGAAACCGCTCCCGGAGCCGGAGCCCTTGTCGGAGGAGGACCCGCCGCAGGCGGTGGCCAGGGCCAGGACGGTGCAGGCGGCGAGGGTACGGGTCAGACGCACGTGGACTCCGTTTCCGGTGCTGCGGGCTGGACGGTGACGTGGTGGCGGCGGTGCCACTGGAGGCGGACGCGGGTGCCCCGGTACGCGGCGACGTCCGCCGAGGAGGTCTCCCGGTTCTGCTGGAGGGCGGTCACCCGGCCGCCGTCGTCCAGGTCGACCAGGAACCGGGTGGCGTCGCCGAGGTAGACGACCTCGGCGACGGTGCCGGAGACGGTGCGCAGCGCGTCGTCGCCCGTGCCGTCCCCGGCGGGCGCCTTCTCCCCGGGGTCCAGCAGCCGGATCTTCTCGGGCCGGACGCTGTACGTCCCGCTCTCGTCGGTGAGCAGGTTGGACGTGCCGACGAAGCCGGCGACGAAGGGGGTGGCGGGCCGCTCGTACACCTCGGCGGGGGTGCCGACCTGCTCGATCCGGCCGTTGCTGAAGACGGCGATCCGGTCGCTGAGGGCCAGCGCCTCCTCCTGGTCGTGGGTGACGAGGACGAAGGTGATGCCGACCTCGCGCTGGAGCGCCTTGAGTTCGACCTGCATCTGCTCGCGCAGGGTGAGGTCGAGCGCCCCCAGCGGCTCGTCCAGCAGCAGCACCTTCGGGCGGTTGACCAGGGCGCGGGCCAGTGCGACGCGCTGCCGCTGACCGCCGGAGAGCCGGTCGGGGCGGCGCCCGCCGAAGTCCGCCAGCCGGACCGAGGCGAGGGCGGCGCGGACGCGCTCGGCGCGCTCGGCCCGGGGCACCTTGCGGACCTTCAGCCCGTAGGCGACGTTCTGCTCGACCGTCATGTGCGGGAAGAGGGCGTAGTCCTGGAAGACGGTGTTGACGTCCCGCTCGAAGGGGGCGAGGCGGGTGACGTCCCGGCCGGCGAGTTCGACGGTGCCTGCGGTGGGCGTCTCGAAGCCCGCGACCATGCGCAGCACGGTGGTCTTGCCGGAGCCCGAGGGGCCCAGCATCGAGAAGAACTCGCCGTCGCCGATCTCCAGGTCGATCGTGTCGACCGCGTGCACCGGTCCGAACGACTTGTCGAGGCCCCGCAGGCGCACGGCAGGTGTCCCGGCGGGCGATCCGTCGGCCGTCCCCCCGGCCGTTCCGCTGTCCGTTCCCTCCATGGGCGGGGAACCTTTCTGTTCGCGCGGGCGTTGATCGAAAACCTATGAAGTTATATTTCAGAGGACAAGGCCTGGCCGGGGTAAAACTTTCGCCAAGTGAGAAGGTGACCGGGTGAGCAAACTTTCGAATGGCGCGCTGCACGCCGTCTTCGCACCCGTCGGCAACCTCGCCCGGGTGGACGCGGTCGTACGGCGGCTGGCGGACGCCATCGAGCTGGGCCTGCTGGCCGACGGGGAGCAACTGCCCGGCGAGAGCGAACTGGCCACCCGGCTGGGCGTGTCCACGGTGACCCTGCGCGAGGCGCTCATGGCCCTGCGGCAGCAGGGGCTGGTCACCACCCGCCGCGGCCGCGGCGGCGGCAGCTTCGTCACCGCCCCCGGCCGGCCCCGGGACGTCCGGCTCGCCCACCGGCTCGCCGACTGGAGCACCGAGGAACTGCGCGACCTCGCCGACCACTGGGCCGCCGTCGCCGGATCCGCCGCCCGGCTGGCCGCCGAGCGCACCGGGCCGGACGACCTCGCCCCCCTCCAGCGCTCCCTGGAGGAGTTCGAGGCCGCCGACGAACTCACCGCCCGCGGCCGGGTCTACGGCCGGCTCCATGTGGAACTCGCCGCCGCCTCCCAGTCGGCCCGTCTCACCAAGGAGGAGATCCGTATCCAGGCGGAGATCGGAGCGCTAATCTGTCTCGCACTCGGGGAGGACGACGCCCGCGCGGCGGCCGTCGCGCTGCACCGCGCGCTGATCGGCGCCGTGCGCGAAGGCGACGCGGAACGGGCCAGGTCCCTGGCCGAACGGCGGGTGCAGGACGCGATGGAGCGCCTGATCGGACTGCGACTGGCCGCCGCCGGCTGACCCGGGCGCCCCGTACCTCCCGTCCTCCCGCACCGGAGGCATTCGCCGTGGTCATGAGCTCATCAACCGTCGTCGAGTCCGTCGCCGCCGGTGTCGTGGACCGGGTCCGCGCCGCGCTCGAGGACGTCTTCGCCGCCGTCACCCAGGTCGCCGAACGCACCACCGCCGTCGCCGCGGTGCGCGCCGCCGGCCGCGCGCCGACCACCGCCGACCTCGCCGCGCTGCGGCCGCTGCTGCACGACCGGCTGCGCGGCCAGGGCGACTTGATCTCCGGCATCGGCTTCATCGCCGAACCCGGGCTGCTCGGCGACGTACCGGCCTGGCTGGAGTGGTGGCAGACCCACCGCGACGGGGAGTTGCGTCCGCTGCTGCTGGACCTCGACCCGGCGACCTCGGCCTACTCCGACTACACGCACTGGGACTGGTTCGCGCTGCCCCGCGCCACCGGCGAGCGCGCGGTCGCCGGGCCCTACGTCGACTACCTGTGCTCCGACGAGTACAGCCTCACGCTGTCGGTGCCGGTCCGGTACCGCGGGCGCTTCCTCGGCGTGGCCGCCGCCGACGTCTACCTGCGGCACTTCGAGGCCGCTGTGCTGCCGCTGCTGCGGCGGCTGCCCGCTCCGGCCGCATTGGTCAACGCCCGTGGCCGGGTGGCGGCCTCCACCGATCCGCGGCATCTGGCGGGCTCGCTCCTGCGGAGCTTCAGCGGGCGTTCCTGCGGGCCGATCCCGCTGACGCTCGTGACGCTTTCGCGAGCACCGCGTCCGTGAGCGGGCCGGTGCGGCACGGCGGGCGCTTCCTCGGTGCGGCCGCGGCCGATGTCCACCTGCGGCACTTCGAGGCCGCTGTGCTGCCGCTGCTGCGGCGGCTGCCCGCTCCGGCCGCACTGGTCAACGCCCGTGGCCGGGTGGCCGCCTCCACCGATCCCGCTGACGCTCGTCACGCTTCCGACAGCACCGCGTCCGTGAGTGCGGGCCGGAGCGGCGATGCCCACGCGACGGAGCCGGGGAGACGCCCGTTCTCGTGGCCCGGGGGAAGCCGGCTCCGCGGCGCCCGCACCTCGGTGGCGAAGCGCCGGCCGCGTCAGACTTCCGACAGCACCGCGTCCGTGAGCGCGGGCCACAACGGCAGGGCCCACTCGCCGAAGTCACGGTCCGTCAGCACCACGCAGGCCGCGCCGGCCTCCGGGTCGACCCACAGGAACGTGCCGGACTGCCCGAAGTGCCCGAAGGTGCGCGGCGAGGAGGAAGCGCCGGTCCAGTGGGGGGACTTGTGGTCCCGGATCTCGAAGCCCAGGCCCCAGTCGTTGGGGTTCTGGCCGCCGTAGCCGGGCAGCACGCCCCTGAGCCCGGGGAAGGCCACCGAGGTGGCCGCCGCCACCGTCTCCGCGGCCAGCAGCCGCGGCGCCTGCACCTCGGCGGCGAAGCGCACCAGGTCGTCCACGGTCGAGATCGCGCCCGCGCCCGCCGAGCCCGGGCAGTCGGTGGCGTGCATGCCGAGCGGCTCCAGCACGGCCAGCCGCAGGTACTCGGCGAAGGGGATGTCGGCGGCCTTGGCAATGTGGTCGGCCAGCGCCTCGAAGCCCGCGTTGGAGTAGATCCGCCGGGTGCCGGGGGCGGCCATCACGCGGTGCTCGTCGAAGGCGAGACCGGAAGTGTGCGCGAGCAGATGCCGTACGGTCGAGCCCTCGGGGCCGGCCGGCTCGTCCAGCTCCACCGCGCCCTCCTCGACCGCGACCAGCGCCGCGTAGGCGGACAGCGGCTTGGTCACCGAGGCCAGCGGGAAGCGCCGCCCGGTGTCGCCGTACGCTCCCAGGAGCGTGCCGTCGTGGCGGACGACCGCCGCCGCGGCCGTCGGGACAGGCCAGTTCTCTATCGCGCTCAGGCTGCTCAGGCTCCGCATGACGGTGAGCCTAACGAATGGCCTTGCCTGGAGTGCACTCCAGGGTTTTAGCGTGGAACCCATGACCGTGACGCAGGTGGCCAAGAACAAGCCCGGCAGCGTACGCAACTGCGCCGACGAGGCGCCGCAGCCCCTCCCGGCCGGCCGGGACCGCTACACGATCAGCGAGGTGGCGGCCTTCACCGGGCTGAGCGCGCACACCCTGCGCTGGTACGAGCGCATCGGGCTGATGCCGCACGTCGACCGCTCCCACACCGGGCAGCGCCGCTTCACCAGCCGCGACCTGGACTGGCTGGCCTTCGTCGGCAAGCTGCGGCTGACCGGGATGCCGGTCGCGGACATGGTCCGCTACGCCGAGCTGGTGCGGCTGGGGGACCACACCTTCCCCGACCGCCGGGACCTGCTGGAGTCCACCCGGCGCGACGTGCTCCAGCGGATCACCGAGCTCCAGGACACCCTCGCGGTCCTCGACCACAAGATCAACGTCTATGCCGACGCCCCCAGGGCGTCCGAGAGGGCATGAAGCGCATGAGCGACACACACGAGCCGATCGCCAAGGTCGGGCTCGGCACGGACGGCCCCCTGGTCGGCGTGCAGGGCCTGGGCTGCATGGGCATCAGCGAGTTCTACGGACCGACCGACGAGACCGCCGCCCGCGCCACGCTGGAGGAGGCCCTGGCCCTCGGCGTCACGCTCTTCGACACCGCCGACGTCTACGGGCTGGGCGCGAACGAGGAGTTCCTCGCCCCCTTCGTGCGGGCGCACCGCGACGAGATCACCCTCGCCACCAAGTTCGGCATCGCGCGCAAGGCCGACGACCTGCGGTACCGCGGTGTCCGCAACGACCCCGAGTACATCCGGCAGGCCGTCGACGCCAGCCTGCGCCGCCTCGGCGTGGACGTCATCGACCTGTACTACATGCACCGCCGCGACCCGGCCGTGCCGTTCGCCGAGTCGGTGGGCGCGATGGCGGAGCTGGTGCGGGCCGGCAAGGTCAGGCACCTCGGCCTGTCCGAGGTGACCGGCGCCGAACTGCGCGAGGCGCACGCGGTGCACCCGGTCGCGGCGGTGCAGTCGGAGTGGTCGCTGTTCAGCCGGGACGTGGAGGTGTCGCTCGCCGGTGCCGCCGCCGAACTGGGCGTGGCCGTGGTGCCGTACTCCCCGCTCGGGCGCGGCTTCCTCGCCGGCTCCTTCCGGAACGCGTCCGAGCTGGGGGCGGACGACTTCCGGCAGGCCCAGCCGCGCTTCACCGGCGAGAACGCCGAGCGCAACGCCGATCTGCTGGAGCCGCTCCGCGCGGCCGCGCAGGCGCACGACGCCACGCCCGGCCAGATCGCCCTGGCCTGGGTCCAGCAGCGGGCGCAGGTGCACGGACTGGCCGTCGTCCCGATCCCGGGCACCCGCAGGGCCGACCGGGTGCGGGAGAACACCGCCGCCACCCGGATCGTCCTCGACGAGGCCGAGCTCGGCCGGCTGGAACCGATCGCGGGACAGGTCGCCGGTGACCGCTACGCGGACATGTCGTCCACGTCGGCGGCGCGCGAGTAGCCGTCGCGCTCCAGGGCGGGCCGCGACCGCGCGGCCCGCTGGACGGCCGCCAGCACGGCCGCGGCCAGCGGCAGCGACTCGTGGACCGGGCCGTAGCCGAGGCCGAACACCACGGCCGCCGGGTCGTCGTCCGCGCTGCCCGGCAACCGGCCGCCGCCGTCGCGGGGGAGCAGCCGCAGGTGGCCTCGGGGCGCCTCGGGTGAGCGCCACTCCAGGCCGGTCAGCCCGGCGACGGGGAAGTGCTGGTCGCCGGCCCGCCACTTGGGCGTGGAGGCGCCGGTCCAGGACCACCGGAAGGTCACCGTGTGCCCGTCGAAGGACGCCCGCCCGTCGTACGCCTTGAACGACAGCGGCGGCGCGGGGACGTCCACGAGGTGGCGCGGGGCCGGCTCGTCCTCACCGGCGCCCAGGGCGCCGATCGCGGTCAGCAGCCGCTCGGCGCACTGCTCCGCGAGCGGTTGGCCGGCGGTGGGCAGCACCAGGCGGTAGGGGTCGGCGGCCTCCTTGAGCTGGCCGTCCGCCGCGTCCATCAGAGGGTCGGCGCCGCGCCGCGGCAGGGCGCGCAGCACGAGGGTGCCGCGTCTGCCCGGCGCGAGCTCCACGCCCGTCAGCGCCGCGTAGGGGACGCGGCGCTGACCGAGGACCTGGAGCAGTCTGGAGTTGCGCAAACCGCGCTCGTAACGGATGAGGACCGCGTCGGCATCGAACTCCCATACGGCGTTGGATCCGGCCAATACGTCACCCATACGAGTCATCGTAGGCCGGGTTCCCGCCGGGGGAACCCGCCGCGTCAGGCCGGTCTAGGCCACGCCCGCCGTGCAGGACCGCCCCTGGGCGCAGCGGATGTCCGGAAAGCGCCCCAGCGCGATACGGGTGAAGTTGGCGAGGCTGCCGGTGCCCGAGCGGAAGTAGCCCGCGTGGCCCTCGGCGCCGTCGGAGCTGACCACCCGGGCGCCGAAGTCCCGCGAGACCGGGTCCGCGCCGTGGCCCAGGCCCGCGATCTCCAGGTGCGGCACGTCGCCGATCCAGTCCGAGCTGTCGCGGGTCGCCCACACGCGGGCGCCGGTGCGCAGATCGGCCGCCCGGTCCACCCGCATGCCGGGGCTGCCGAAGACCGTGATGTCCGAGACCCGGCCGGCCGGCAGGCCCGGCGCGGCCACCCCGCACAGCACCGAGCCGTACGAATGGCAGAACAGCGCGACGTCGCCGCGCGTCGGCAGCGCCCCCACCAGGGCGGTCAGCCGGACGGCACCCTGCTCGGCGAGTTCGCCGGTGGACGCGTCCAGGCCCACGCCCAGCGGGGTGGTCCAGTCCGCCCACGCGATGACGGCCGTGCGCGCCCGCGGGTCGGCGGCCCGCTCGGCGCCGTACAGGGAGCGGGCCATGCCCACCGGGGCCCGGTAGGGGAGGGCGGTGCGCTCGAAGGACATCACGTCGGTGTCGACCCCGGGCACCACGATCGAGACCCGATGTGCGTGCTGGAGGTCGCCGAAGACCTCGGCGACCCGGCCCCGGCCCGCGGGGTCGAAGGCCAGGATCTGCCGGCCGGGCCGCTGGAGGGAGGCGTAGCGGCTCGCCCGGCCGGCCGCGTCCTGCCGGCCCTCGGTGGTGAGCAGGGGGCTGTGCGAGCGGGCGTTCTCCCGGGCCCGCTCGGTGCCGAGCGCGATCCGGTTGGCCTGGTAACGCAGGGCCAGTGGCGCGCCGTTGAGGTTGCCCACGATCAACGGGTAGCGCTTCGCCAGGCGCTGGGCCTGCTTCGGGGCGAGTGTGCCGAAGAAGCGTGCCAGCGCCTTCGCCCCCGCCTGCGGGTCGGGCAGCGCACGGCCGCCCACCGTCCCGTGCCGCCAGGCGGCCAGGGCAACGGACTTGGCGTCGTTGTCACCTTGGTGATGACGCAGCGCCGTCCAGCCGGTGGTCGACAGCATGACGAAGACCACGGCAAGAGCCAGGAGGGCGCGCAGGGAGGGGGAGCTGAAACGCTCGTCGGCGAAATTCACTGCGTGCCACCATAGGAGACGCCGCAGGTCCCCTGAGCACGCCGTGACTCAAGTCACGTTTGAAAGAAGGAGATTCCGGACACACCCTTGTGCTCGTCCCACGGTTGTGTCAGCACGGGGACCAGCAGGGCCAGGTGCTCCTCGGTGATCCTGCGGATCGACTCCACGGTGGTCTCGTCGCCGTCCCCCCACAGCCGCTGGGCGGCCCTCAGCACCCCGCCGACGGCGCCCACGAGCACCCGCGGCCGCGGGTCGGCCGCGTCCAGTCCCTCGCGTGCGGCGATGACGGCCGCCAGTCGCCCCTCCACCACCGACGAGCGGCGCAACTGCGCGGCCAGCAGCGTCGGCGTCGACTCGATCACCCGGTACATCGCCATGTACGTCGGCAGCGGCACGACGGCCACGATGAGCGCGCCGATGCCGTCCCACGACGCCCTCAGCGCCGCGTGCAGCGCCTCGAACGGCGGCTCGCCGGGCGGCCGGGCCGCCACCGCGGTGACATAGGCGTCCTCGACGGTGTCCTCCAGCGCGAGGGCGACCTCCTCCTTGCCCGCGAAGTAGCGGAAGAAGGTGCGCTGCGAGACGTCCACCGCGTCGGCTATCTCGTCGACGGTCGTCCCGTCGTACCCCTGCGCCACGAACAACTCCACCGCGGCCCGCACCAGCGCGTCACGCGTGCGCTGCTTCTTGCGTTCCCGCAGACCGCACACGGGCGTCTTGGGCATCGCGTACGTCATCTGCCGTCCACCTTTCGGGACCCCCTTCGAACCGGTCGCGCTTCCTGTCAGTAACCGACGGATGAATGCTTTGGTCAAATGTCAGATGCTGCCATAATCTCTTGCCCATGACCCAAGCCTCCGTCGTCACCGACCAGGCACCGGAGCCCATACCGGCGCCCTCCAAGAAGCCCCTCCGCGGCCATCCCTGGCTGACCCTCTTCTCGGTAGCCATCGGCGTCATGGTGGTGGCGCTGGACGGCACCATCGTCGCCGTCGCCAACCCGGCCATCCAGGCCGACCTCGGCGCCTCCCGCGAGCAGATCCAGTGGATCACCACCGGGTACATGCTCGCGCTCGCCGTGTCGCTGATCACCGCCGGCAAGCTCGGCGACCGCTTCGGGCACCGCCAGACCTTCCTGATCGGCCTCGCGGGCTTCGCCCTCACCTCGGGGCTGATCGGCCTCTCCAGCGGGGTCGGCATGGTGATCGCGCTCCGCGTGCTGCAGGGTGTGTTCGGCGCGCTGCTCCAGCCTGCCGCGCTCGGCCTGCTGCGGGCCACCTTCCCGGCCGAGAAGCTCAACATGGCCATCGGCATCTGGGGCATGGTGATCGGCGCCTCCACCGCCGCCGGGCCGATCGCGGGCGGTCTGCTGGTCGAGCACGTCAACTGGGAGTCCGTCTTCTTCATCAACGTGCCCGTCGGCCTGGTCGCGCTCGCCTTGGGCCTGGTGATCCTCAAGGACGTCCGCGCCGAGAAGGCGCCGCGGTCCTTCGACATCCCCGGCATCCTGCTGCTCTCCGGCGCGATGTTCGGCCTGGTGTGGGGCCTGATCAAGGCTCCGGAGTGGGGCTGGGGCAATGCGCAGACCCTGCTCTTCCTGATCGGCTCCGTGCTGCTGTTCGTGCTGTTCGCGTTCTGGGAGACCAGGGCCTCCGAGCCGCTGATCCCGCTGCGGATGTTCCGCTCGGTACCGCTGTCGGCGGGCACCCTGCTGATGGTGCTGATGGCCTTCGCCTTCCTCGGCGGCCTGTTCTTCGTCACGTTCTACCTGCAGAACGTCCACGGGATGTCGGCGGTGGAGTGCGGTGTCCATCTGCTGCCGCTCACCGCGATGATGATCGTCAGCTCGCCGGTCGCCGGCCTGCTGATCACCAAGTTCGGCCCCCAGGTGCCGCTGGTCGGCGGCATGGTCTGCACGGCGGTCGCCATGTTCGGCATGACCGGCCTGGAGGCCGACTCCGGTTCGCTGATCATGTCCCTGTGGTTCGCGCTGCTCGGCCTCGGCCTCGCCCCGGTGATGGTCGGCGCCACCGACGTCATCGTCGGCAACGCCTCGCTGGAGCTGTCCGGCGTGGCCGGCGGTCTCCAGGGCTCCGCCATGCAGGTCGGCGGCAGCCTCGGCACCGCCGTCCTGGGGACGGTCATGGCCTCGCGGGTGGACAGCGCGCTGCCCGAGAAGTGGGCCGCCGCGGGGCTGCCCCCGCTCAAGGGCGACCAGGCCGCGCAGGCCGCCGACGCGGTCGTGGTGGGTGTGCCGCCGGTCGCCCCGAACACCCCGGCCGAGGTCGTCGCGATGATCACGAAGGTCACGCACGAGACCTTCCTGTCCGGGATGGGCCTGGCCTTCACGGTCGCCGGCGTCGTGGCCGCCTTCGCGGCGGGTGTCGCCTTCCTGACCCGGCGCGGCGTCAACGCGGACGCCGCGGGCGGCGCGGTGCACGTCTGACACGGGTGAACTCCCTATCAGGGTGATCGAGGCCCGGGGCCCTTGGCGGCCCCGGGCCTCGTCGTTCACGGTGGTGCTCCGTACCGGTGCCTTCGGGTGCCGCGACGACGCCGTACCGACAACGGGGAGTGATCCACATGCGCCGTGCCCTGACCCTGACCCTGACCCTGCCGCTCGCCCTGGCCGCGAGCGCCGCCGCCCTGGTGTCCCCCGCCGCGGCGGGCGCGGCCCCCGCGGGCGGCTGCGACCCCGGCGAACTGTGCCTGTGGGCCCGGCCGGACTACGGCGGCACCCGCGCGGTCCACGAACTCGCCGACACCGACGTCAACTCCTGCGTGCCGCTGCCCGCCGGTGTCACCGCGAAGTCCTTCGCCAACCGCACCCGCAAGCTCGTGACGACCTACCAGAGCGCCGAGTGCTCCACCGAGGGCGACTTCGAGACGTTCCCGTCCGGCACATGGGTGCCCGAGTCCCGGCACACGATCCGGGCCTTCCAGATCGTCGACCAATGACGCCGTGCAGACAGGCAGACGGGCAGGGCCCCCACCGCGACCGCGGTGGGGGCCCTGGTGGAGCGGGGACCGTCAGGCGTCGCCGCCGGCCGCGCCGGGGTCGGCGGCGGCCACGTCGAGCAGCTGGTAGCGGTCGATCGCCTGCTTCAGCACCGAGCGGTCGATCTTCCCCTCCTTGGCGAGCTCGGTGAGCACGCCGAGGACCACCGACTGCGCGTCGATGTGGAAGAAGCGCCGCGCCGCGCCGCGGGTGTCCGCGAAGCCGAAGCCGTCCGCGCCCAGCGACTGCCAGGTGCCGGGCACCCAGCGCGCGATCTGGTCCGGAACGGCCCGCATCCAGTCGGAGACGGCCACGAACGGGCCCTCGGAGCCGGAGAGCTTCCGCGTCACGTACGGGACGCGCTGCTCCTCCTCCGGGTGGAGCAGGTTGTGCTCCTCGGCCTCGACCGCGTCGCGACGCAGCTCGTTCCAGGAGGTCGCGGACCAGACGTCGGCCCGCACGTTCCACTCCTCGGCGAGGATGCGCTGCGCCTCGAGGGCCCACGGCACCGCGACACCGGACGCCAGGATCTGCGCCGGGACCGCGCCCGCCTCGCCGGCCTTGTACTTGTACAGGCCCTTGAGGATGCCGTCGACGTCGACGCCCGCCGGCTCGGCCGGCTGCACGATCGGCTCGTTGTAGACGGTGAGGTAGTAGAAGATGTCCTCGTTCGCCTCGGGCGTCCCGCCGTACATGCGGCGCAGACCGTCCCGCACGATGTGCGCCATCTCGAAGCCGTACGCCGGGTCGTAGGCGACCACGGCCGGGTTCGTGGAGGCGAGCAGGTGCGAGTGGCCGTCGGCGTGCTGCAGGCCCTCACCGGTCAGCGTGGTGCGGCCCGCGGTGGCGCCGAGCACGAAGCCGCGCGCCAGCTGGTCGGCCATCTGCCAGAACTGGTCGCCCGTGCGCTGGAAGCCGAACATCGAGTAGAAGACGTAGACCGGGATCAGCGGCTCGCCGTGCGTGGCGTAGGCCGAGCCCGCGGCGATCAGCGAGGCGGTGCAGCCCGCCTCGGAGATGCCGTCGTGCAGCATCTGGCCGGTCGGGGACTCCTTGTAGGCCAGCAGCAGCTCGCGGTCGACCGACTCGTACGTCTGGCCCAGCGGGTTGTAGATCTTGGCCGACGGGAAGAGCGAGTCCATGCCGAAGGTGCGGTACTCGTCGGGGGCGATCGGCACGAAGCGCTTGCCGATCTCCTTGTCCCGCATGAGGTCCTTCAGCAGCCGGACGAACGCCATGGTGGTGGCGATCGTCTGCTGGCCGGAGCCCTTGCGGGTCGCCGCGTACGCCTTGTCGTCCGGCAGCGCAAGGGGCTTGGCACGCACGACGCGGGTCGGGACGTAACCGCCCAGGCCCTTGCGGCGGTCGTGCATGTACTGGATCTCCTCCGAGTTCCGGCCGGGGTGGTAGTACGGCGGGGCGCCGGACTCCAGCTCCTTGTCGGCAATCGGCAGGTGCAGCCGGTCGCGGAAGCGCTTGAGGTCGTCGACCGTCAGCTTCTTCATCTGGTGCGTCGCGTTGCGGCCCTCGAAGTTCGGGCCGAGGGTCCAGCCCTTGACGGTCTGGGCCAGGATCACGGTCGGCTGGCCCTTGTGCTCGCGGGCCGCCTTGTACGCCGCGTAGATCTTGCGGTGGTCGTGGCCGCCGCGGCCGAGGTGCAGCACCTGGTCGTCGGTGAGGCCCTCGACCATCGCGCGCAGGCGCTGGTCGTCGCCGAAGAAGTGCTCGCGGATGTACGCGCCGGTCTCGGTGGCGTACGTCTGGAACTGGCCGTCGGGCGTGGTGTTGAGCTTGTTCACCAGCACGCCGTCGCGGTCCTGGGCCAGCAGCGGGTCCCAGGTGCGGTCCCAGATCAGCTTGATGACGTTCCAGCCGGCGCCGCGGAACTGCGACTCCAGCTCCTGGATGATCTTGCCGTTGCCGCGCACCGGGCCGTCGAGCCGCTGGAGGTTGCAGTTGACGACGAAGGTGAGGTTGTCCAGGCCCTCGCGGGCGGCCAGGGACAGCTGGCCGAGCGACTCCGGCTCGTCCATCTCGCCGTCGCCGAGGAAGGCCCACACGTGCGACTGCTCGGTGTCGGCGATGCCGCGCGCCTGCATGTAGCGGTTCATCCGGGCCTGGTAGATCGCGCCCAGCGGGCCGAGGCCCATGGACACGGTCGGGAACTCCCAGAAGTCCGGCATGAGCCGCGGGTGCGGGTAGCTGGACAGGCCGTAGGGCGCCTTGGACTTCTCCTGGCGGAACGCGTCGAGCTGAGTGGCGGAGAGCCGGTCCAGCATGAAGGCGCGGGCGTACACACCCGGGGAGGCGTGTCCCTGGAAGAAGATCTGGTCCCCGCCCTTGCCGTCGTCCTTGCCCCGGAAGAAGTGGTTGAAGCCCACGTCGTAGAGGGAGGCCGAGGAAGCGAAGGTGGCGATGTGGCCGCCGACGCCGATGCCGGGACGCTGCGCACGGGACACCATGACCGCCGCGTTCCAGCGGGTCGCGTTCAGGATGCGGCGCTCGATCTCCTCGTTGCCGGGGAAGAACGGCTCGTCCTTGGTCGCGATGGTGTTGACGTAGTCCGAGCTGCGCATCTCGGGCACGGCCACGCGCCGCTCGCGCGCGCGCTCGATCAGCCGGAGCATCAGGTAGCGGGCGCGCTCGCGTCCGCGCTCGTCGATAGCGGCGTCAAGCGAGTCGAGCCATTCCGCCGTCTCCTCGGGATCGAAATCCGGGACCTGGCTGGGAAGGCCGCCAATGATGATCGGGTTGCGATCTGATCCGGAAGCCACGCTAATCCTTCGCTGATAGATAGTGCTACGGGGTCACGCCGCCTCCATCGTGTACCGCGCGTTCGGGATACGTCATCTCTACTGAGCGGTAACCGTAACGTAGCGCCACAGACCCACCTGCAAGGCCCCTGGCGGGGCTCCTGTGTGGCTTCCGGTGGCCGAGCGACCAAATCGCAACTGTACGCCCACTCGGACGTACGACCGACCGCGACTCCGATTCGGGAGAAATGCTGGCATAGTGGAGTGAGCCACGTCACCCTTCGCAGTTCGGGTTGCGGTGACACGTCAACGTTTGGGCGGGATGGGCGGCCGGGTACTTGCGCGATCCGCCGCGCCCGTGTGGACTACCGCCCATAACCCCGCACAGGAGCGGGAAGACAACCCCCATGACAGGAGGCAGAGCGTGAGCGCGACCGCGGGCCACGCGGAGGAGCGGACCAACCCGGCAAGCCGGCTTGGTTTCGAGCCCGGACAGGTGGTCCAGGAGCTCGGCTACGACGACGACGTCGATCAGGAGCTCCGTGAGGGTATCGAGGAGATCACGGGCGAAGAGCTCGCGGACGAGGACTACGACGACGTCGCCGACGGTGTCGTCCTGTGGTTCCGCGACGATGACGGCGACCTGACCGACGCCCTGGTCGATGCCACGTCCGCCGTCGACGACGGCGCCCAGATCTGGCTCATGACCCCGAAGACCGGCCGTGACGGGCACGTCGAGCCGAGTGACATCGGAGAGGCCGCGCAGACCGCCGGCCTTGCTCAGACCAGCAGTGTCAACGTCTCCAAGGACTGGACCGCCAGCCGGCTCGTGACTCCGAAGTCGGCGAAGGCCGCCAAGCGCTGAGGCGTTCAGGACGGACCCTGGGCCCCCGCGGCAGCATGCCGCGGGGGCGTCTTGCATGGGGTCCGGCGGGCAGTGGTTGACTGGACGGCCGGCCGGCCGGGCCGCGAGGGTCCCGGCGCCGCCCCGTCACCGGAAAGGTGTGTCCCGTATGGCGCTCGGCGCAGGAGAGCAGGCCCCCGACTTCGAGCTGAGGGACCAGCACGGCCGGACCGTCCGGCTCTCGGACTTCCGCGGCGCCAGGAACGTCGTGCTGCTGTTCTTCCCCTTCGCCTTCACCGGCGTCTGCACCGACGAGCTCTGCGCGCTGCGCGACGCGCTCCCGGCGTTCCAGAACGACGACGTGCAGCTGCTGGCGGTCTCATGCGACTCCATGCACACCCAGCGCGTCTTCTCCGACCAGGAGGGCCTGGACTACCCGCTGCTGTCCGACTTCTGGCCGCACGGCGAGGTCTCCCGCGCCTACGGCGTCTTCGCCGAGGACAAGGGCTGCGCGGTGCGCGGCACCTTCGTCATCGACAAGGAGGGCGTGATCCGCTGGACGGTCGTCAACGGCCTGCCGGACGCGCGTGACCTGAACGAGTACGTCAAGGCGCTCGAAGCCCTGTAGCCGGAGGGAACCGGGTACTACCCTCAGGGCGTTGATCCTGTTACGAGCGACACGCGACGACATGGGAGGACTCGTGGGAGTCAGCCTCAGCAAGGGTGGCAACGTTTCGCTGACGAAGGAGGCCCCCAACCTCACGGCCGTCGTCGTCGGCCTCGGCTGGGACGCCCGCACCACCACGGGCGCGGGTTTCGACCTGGACGCCAGTGCCCTGCTCACGGGCACCGAGGGCAAGGTCCTCTCCGACCAGCACTTCGTCTTCTTCAACAACCTCAAGAGCCCCGACGGCTCCGTGGAGCACACCGGTGACAACATCACCGGTGAGGGCGAGGGCGACGACGAGCAGATCAAGGTGAACCTGGCGGCCGTCCCGGCCGAGGTCTCCAAGATCGTCTTCCCGGTGTCGATCTACGAGGCCGAGACCCGTCAGCAGTCCTTCGGCCAGGTCCGCAACGCGTTCATCCGCGTCGTGAACCAGGCCGACAACAACGAACTGGCCCGCTACGACCTCACCGAGGACGCCTCCACCGAGACCGCCATGGTCTTCGGCGAGCTGTACCGGCACGGTGCGGAGTGGAAGTTCCGGGCCATCGGCCAGGGATACGCCTCCGGCCTGCGCGGCATCGCGCAGGACTTCGGCGTCAACGTCTGATGTCCAGGGTCGTGCGGTCCGTCCGCCCGGGGCGGGCCGCGCACCCCGGCTGGGGGAGGAGAACAGTATGGGCGTGACGCTCGCCAAGGGAGGCAATGTCTCCCTCACCAAGGCCGCACCGAATCTCACACAGGTGATGATCGGGCTGGGCTGGGACGCGCGCTCCACCACCGGAGCGCCCTTCGACCTGGACGCGAGCGCCCTGCTGTGCGCCTCGGGGCGGGTCCTCGGCGACGAGTACTTCGTCTTCTACAACAATCTCAAGAGCCCTGAGGGCTCGGTCGAGCACACCGGGGACAACCTCACCGGCGACGGCGACGGTGACGACGAGATCCTGATCGTCGATCTCGTGGCGGTCCCGGAGCGGGTCGACAAGATCGTCTTTCCGGTCTCCATCTACGAGGCGGACCTCCGCGGCCAGACTTTCGGCCAGGTCAGCAACGCCTACATCCGAGTGGTCAACCAGCTCGACCAGAGCGAACTGGCCCGGTACGACCTGTCCGAGGACGCGTCCAGCGAGACCGCAATGATCTTCGGCGAGCTGTACCGCTACGGCGGCGAATGGAAGTTCCGGGCCGTTGGCCAGGGGTACGCGTCAGGGCTGCGGGGTATCGCCCTAGACTTCGGGGTCAACGTTTCGTAAAGGGATTGGATATCCAGTGCTCCTCCGTACATTCGGCTGGTCGCTCGGCGTCACTGCCATCGGCTTGGCCCTCGCCGGCTTCCTGTGGGGTGCGGAAGGTCTCGCACTCGTCGCGATCCTCTCTGTCCTGGAGATCTCGCTCTCGTTCGACAACGCGGTGATCAATGCCGGGATCCTCCGGAAGATGAATGCCTTCTGGCAGCGCATCTTCCTGACGATCGGCATTCTGATCGCCGTCTTCGGCATGCGCCTGGTCTTCCCGATCATCATCGTGTCGATCACGGCCAAGATCGGACCGATCGACGCGATCGATCTGGCGATCAACAACAAGGACCAGTACGAACACCTGGTGACCTCCGCCCACCCGGCGATCGCCGCGTTCGGCGGAATGTTCCTGCTGATGATTTTCCTGGACTTCATCTTCGAGAGCCGTGAGCACACCTGGCTGTCCTGGCTGGAGCGCCCGCTGTCCAAGCTCGGCAAGCTGGACATGCTCTCGGTGGTCGTCGCCCTGGTCGTGCTGCTGGTCACCGCCACCACCGTGGCCACCGCGGTGGCCCACGGCGGCGGCGACAAGACCTCCACGGTGCTGCTCGCCGGCGTCGGCGGTCTGATCACCTACCTCGTTGTCGGCGGCATCTCCAGCTACTTCGAGGACCGCCTCGACGAGGAGGCCGACGAGGCCGACGAGGAGCTGGAGGAGGTGGCCGGCGGCGGCAAGCCGAGCGGCAGCGGCTCCAGCGCCGTGGGCCTGGCCGGCAAGGCGGCCTTCTTCCTCTTCCTCTACCTCGAGGTCATCGACGCCTCGTTCTCCTTCGACGGCGTCATCGGCGCGTTCGCCATCTCCAACGACATCTTCATCATCGCGCTCGGTCTCGGCATCGGTGCGATGTACATCCGGTCGCTCACCGTGTACCTGGTCCGCAAGGGCACCCTGGACGACTACGTCTACCTGGAGCACGGGGCGCACTACGCCATCGGCGCCCTGGCCGTCATCCTCCTGGTCACCATCAAGTACGAGATCAACGAGGTCATCACCGGCCTCGTCGGTGTCGTCCTGATCGGCGCCTCCTACTGGTCGTCGGTGGTGCGAAACCGCCGCCTCGGGGAAAGCTCCGAGCAGCGGGACGACAACGACAAGACGGAAGTGACGAGCGGGGTCTGACCCCCGGCGCACGACCGGACCGTGCCGCCGCCCTCCGCCCGCCGGGCGGAGGGCGGCGGCACGTCAGGGGAGGGGCGGAGCCCATATGTGGAAATTTCTGCGGCCCAGCAGCGGCTTCAACGTGCAGTTCGACCTCGCGAACGTGCACACCATCGAGCTCACCCGGCGCCATCAGGTCGTCTCGCTCACCAAGCAGGGCGCGGCCGTCGGCAATCTGCGGATCAACCTGTCCTGGCAGATGCGCACCTCCGACACCGGGGGCTGGAACCAGCGCGGCGGCTCCTGGCTGAGCCGCCAGATGCACCTGTTCAAGCCCGAGCCGGTGCAGGCGGCCGGCCCCGCCATGGTCAACGTCGACCTCGATCTGGCCTGCATGTACGAACTCGCCGACGGCACCAAGGGCGTCGTCCAGCCGCTCGGCAACTTCCTCGGCGACCTGGACGCCCCGCCGTACATCCAGATGAGCGGGGACGACCGCTTCGGCGGCTCCTCGGGCGAGACGCTCTACATCAACCTCGACAAGCGCGACGAACTCAAGCGCCTGCTCGTCTTCG
The DNA here is from genome assembly GCF_044751185.1 of Streptomyces sp. NPDC088733. NCBI lineage: Bacteria > Bacillati > Actinomycetota > Actinomycetes > Kitasatosporales > Streptomycetaceae > Streptomyces > Streptomyces sp. NPDC088733. The sequence goes on along the minus strand of NZ_JBIVLH010000003.1, from coordinate 55,705 downwards.
TCTACATCTACGACGGCACGCCGGCCTTCGACCGCACCCACGCCAAGGTGGAGATCTTCCCCAGCTCCGGGCCGCGCATCGAGATCCCGCTCAACGAGCGCGAGCCGCAGGCCCGGTCCTGCGCGGTCGTGCTCATCGAGAACAAGAAGGGCGACCTGACCGTGCGCCGCGAGGTCAAGTACGTCTACGGCTTCCAGGCCGAACTCGACCGGCTGTACGGCTGGGGGCTGCAGTGGGGCCGCGGCTTCAAGAGCAAGGTCTGACGCCGCAGGCCCCGCCCGCGGCCGCGCTCAGCGGCGCTCCTGGAACTGCGGCCCCTGCGGGGGCAGCGTGACGGGCTGCTGCGGATGGGGATATCCGTAGGCGGGGCCGGGCGCGGCCGCGGTGGCGGCCGGCTGCTGCGGCGGGTAGCCGTACGCCGGGACCGGCGCCGTCGGCTCCTGCGGGTAGCCGTAGGCGGGGGCCGGCACGGTCGGGGGCTGCTGCGGGTAGCCGTACGCGGGCTCGGCGGCCTGGGTGGCCTGCACGGCCTGCGTCGAAGGGGCCGGGGCCTGCAGGGTGTATGCCTCGGGCTCGGCCGTCATGCGGACCGTGGGCGGCACCGGCTGCGGCGGCAGCGCGTTGGCCTCGGCGTCGGGGCTCGCCTGCTGCGCCGGGACCTCGACGAGGTCGCCCTCGTCCACGGAGATCCCGAACTCGGTCGCCAGGCCCTCCAGGCCGGACACGTACCCCTGCCCGAGCGCGCGGAACTTCCAGCTGCCGGAGCGCCGGTACAGCTCCCCGCAGATCAGCGCCGACTCGTCGCCGGTGTCCGGGACGACCTCGAAGAACGCCAGCGGCTCGGCCTCGGAACCGGCTGCCGCGGCGGCGTCGTACAGCAGCACCCGCAGGTCGGAGACGAGCGCGAAGGGACCGCCGTCGGAGGAGGCCGCGATCACCACGCGGTCCACGCTCGGGTCCAGGGCGGACAGGTCCACCTCGACCGCGTCGGTCAGCCCGGCCGGTTCGCTGCGCTTGGGCAGGTGCCGCGCGACGCCCGCCGGGTGCCGGGGCTGGTTGTAGAAGACGAAGTCCTCGTCCGAGCGCACCCGCCCGTCCGCCCCGACCAGCAGCGCCGACGCGTCGACGTCCGGTACCCCCGCGCCCGGGCTCCAGCGCAGTACCGCCCGTACGCCCGAAGCCGGTACGGGGATGTTCGAGCCCTTCACCATCGCCTGCGTCATGCCCGTCATCCTGCCCTCCCGGGGGCCGCGCCCACAACGCGGGGCGGGGGAGCGCCACCATCGGCGGACCGGCCGACATCCCGCAGACCCGAGGGGGTTACCTGATTTTCATACGCGACGGGAACGACCCCGGTGACCTCACACGTACGATAATCGGCCACGGCGTCGGGGGACGCTTCCCGCCTCACCATCCATCACCTGCCACGGGGGAACGCATGCGCCACTTCGCGCACCTCGCGCCGGACGTGCGGAACGAACTGTTCCACCGCGAGCCAGGCGAGTTCACGGCCGATTCGCCGGCCGCCACGCTCGCCGTCGCCCTGGGAGCCACCCTCTACAGCCCTGCCACCCGCACCAGCCTGGCCGAGGACGTCCTCAAACAGGCTGCCCGCGGCGTCGTCTCCATGGTCCTGTGCCTGGAGGACTCGATAGACGACCGCGAGGTCGCCGCCGGTGAGGAGAACCTGGTCCTCCAGTTCGGGGCGCTGGCCGCCCGCATCGGGGACGCCGACCCGCCGCTGCTGTTCATCCGCGTCCGCACCCCGGAGCAGATCACCGACCTGGTGCGCCGCCTCGGCGACACCGCGGGCCTGCTGTCCGGGTTCGTGCTCCCCAAGTTCACCGAGGAGTCCGGCGTCCCCTTCCTGGAGGCGCTCGCCGTCGCCGAGGGCATGTGCGGCCGCCGCCTGTTCGCGATGCCGGTGCTGGAGTCGCCGCAGCTGCTGCACCTGGAGACGCGTACCGAGACGCTGACCGGGATAGCGCGGACCGTCGACAAGTACCGCGAGCGGGTCCTCGCGCTCCGCCTGGGCGTCACCGACTTCTGCTCCGCCTACGGGCTGCGCCGCTCGCCCGACATGACCGCCTACGACGTCCGCATCGTGGCCTCCGTCATCGCCGACGTCGTCAACGTCTTCGGCCGTGCCGACGGGACCGGCTTCACGATCACCGGCCCGGTGTGGGAGTACTTCCGGCACTCCGAGCGCATGTTCAAGCCGCTGCTGCGGCAGAGCCCCTTCGTGCCCGAGGCCGTCGACCTGCGCGACGCCCTCATCCAGCGCGACATGGACGGCCTGCTCCGCGAGATCGAGCTCGACCGCACCAACGGGCTCCAGGGCAAGACCTGCATCCACCCCTCGCACGTGCAGCCCGTGCACGCGCTGAACGTCGTCTCCCACGAGGAGTGGACCGACGCCGTGGACATCCTCCACGAGGACCGCAGCGGCGGTGGCGTCCTGCGGTCGGCCTACACCAACAAGATGAACGAGGTGAAGCCGCACCGCGCCTGGGCCGAGCGCACCGTGCGGCGTGCCGAGGTCTTCGGCGTGGCGCGGGCGGAGACCAACTTCGTGGAACTCCTCGCCGCGTGCGTGCCGTCATGACCGGCACCCACCGGGAAAGGTCCCTCCCCATGGCAGCAGAACCCGTCTGGTCCGGGCAGTGGGTCGCCGACCGCCTCGGCATCGCCCTGCGCGGCGAGGGCCTGAGCGGTCTGCTGGGCCTCGCCCTGCGCCGCAACCCCAAGCGCGCGCACCTGCTCGTCTCCAACGTGCTGGGCAAGCACGTCCCGCAGCGGCCCGAGGCCGTCTACGCGGCCGGGCACGGGCTCGGCGTGCGCGTGCGCGACCTGCTCGGGGCGGACGGCGCGGCGCGCGCGGTCGTCCTCGGCTACGCGGAGACCGCGACCGGCCTCGGCCACGCCGTCGCCGACGGCCTCGGCACCGCCCCCTACCTGCACTCCACCCGGCGCCCGGTGCCCGGCACGACCCCGGTCGGGGGCTTCGAGGAGGAGCACAGCCACGCCACCTCCCACCTCCTGCTGCCCGAGGACCCCGCGCTGCTGGCGGGGGACGGGCCGCTGGTCCTCGTCGACGACGAGTTCTCCACCGGGCGCACCGTGCTCAACACCGTCCGCGCGCTGCACACCCGCTACCCGCGGGACCGGTACGTGGTGGTGGCGCTGGTCGACATGCGCTCGCCCGCCGACCGCGAACGGCTCACCGCCGTCGCCGCGGAACTGGGCGCCGCCGTCGACCTGATCGCCCTCGCCACCGGCGGCGTCGACCTCCCCGAGGACGTGCTGGAGCGGGGCCGGGCCCTGGTCGCCGAGCAGGACAGTCACGTCGCCGCCGCCGAGGCCGCCCCCGCCCACCCGGCACCCGACCGCGCCCGCCCGCGGCCGGAGCGCGTGCCCCTGGACTGGCCTGCCGGCGTGCCCGACGGCGGCCGGCACGGCTTCACCCCCGCCCACCGCGCCCGCCTGGAGGCCGCCCTCCCGGCGATGGCGGCCTCACTGGCCGGAGATACGGCAGGCAGCCGGCGCGTCCTGGTGCTGGGCAACGAGGAGCTGATGTACGCCCCGCTGCGCCTCGCCCTGGCCCTCCAGGAGGCGCTGCCGCACGCGGAGGTCCGCTTCTCCACCACCACCCGCTCGCCCGTGCTCGCCGTCGACGACCCCGGGTACGCGATCCGCACCCGGATCGTCTTCCCCGACCACGACGCGCCCGCCGACGGCCCCGGCGAGCGCTACGCGTACAACGTCGCCGGCGCCGGCTTCGACACGATCGTCGCGGTCGTGGACAGCGCGGCGGACACCCCCGCGCTGCACGCCCCGGACGGGCTGCTCGCCCGGCTCGCGGAACACACAGAAAGGCTGCTGCTCGCCGTGGTCCCCAGTTACGAACCCCGCACCTCCCCGGGGCTCCCGGAGCCGCTGCGCGGCCCCGCGTTCTCCTCGTACGCCCCCGAGGAGGTCGGCTGGCTGCTCAAGGACCTGTCGGACGTGGAGCTGGAGGCCCCGACCGAGGAGCGCGAGGAGGCCATCCAGAGCGGCGGCGCGCACTACGCGGAGTCGCTGCCCGAGGAGTACCAGCCGAGCGCGGAGTACCAGGAGCTGTTCCGGGACGCCCTGGAGCAGTCCGCGGGCCGGATCGCCCGCGCCGTCGGCGCCGTCACCGACCTGGTGCTCGCCGAGCGCGGCCCGGACGCGGTACTGGTGTCGCTGGCCCGCGCGGGCACGCCCGTCGGCGTGCTGATGCGCCGCTGGGCCCGGCACGCCCACGGCCTGGACCTGCCGCACTACGCGGTCTCCATCGTGCGCGGCCGCGGGATCGACACCACCGCGCTGCGCTGGCTGGCCGAGCACCACGACCCGGCACGGGTGGTCTTCGTGGACGGCTGGACCGGCAAGGGCGCGATCACCCGCGAACTGGCCGAGGCCGTCGCCCCCTTCGGGGACTTCGACCCGGAGATCGCGGTGCTCGCCGACCCCGGCTCCTGCGTGCGCACCTACGGCACCCGGGACGACTTCCTCATCCCGTCCGCATGCCTCAACTCCACCGTCTCCGGCCTGATCTCCCGCACCGTGCTGCGCTCCGACCTGATCGGCCCGGACGACTTCCACGGCGCGAAGTTCTACCGCGAACTGGCCGGGTCGGACGTCTCCACCCTCTTCCTCGACACGGTCGCCGCCCGCTTCGGCGACGTGGCCGAGGACGTCGCCCGCGACCTCAAGGAACTCCAGGCCGCCGACCGCGCCCCCACCTGGGAGGGCTGGAAGGCCGTCGAGCGGATCAGCGAGGAGTACGGCATCGGGGACGTCAACCTGGTCAAGCCCGGCGTCGGCGAGACCACCCGGGTCCTGCTGCGCCGCGTGCCCTGGCGGGTGCTCGCCCGCCGCGGGGCAGGCGCAGACCTGGCCCACATCCGGCTGCTCGCCGAGCAGCGGGGCGTCCCGGTGGAGGAGGTGGACGACCTGCCGTACTCGTGCGTCGGGCTGATCCACCCGCGCTTCACCCGGGGCGCGACCGGTACCAACGGAAAGGCCGTGACGGCCCAGTGAAGCAGCGTCCGGACCAGCGCACGCTCGTCGCGAGCGACCTCGACCGCACCCTCGTCTACTCCCCGTCGGCGCTCGCGCTGACCGTGCCCGACGAGGACGCGCCCCGCCTGCTGTGCGTGGAGGTCCACGAGGGACGGCCGCTGTCCTTCATGACCGAGACCGCCGCCGCCCTGCTCCAGAAGCTGGCCGCGGTCGCCGAGTTCGTCCCCGCGACCACGCGCACCCGCAAGCAGTACCGGCGGATCAACCTGCCCGGCCCCGTGCCGCGTTACGCGATCTGCGCCAACGGCGGGCACATCCTCGTCAAGGGCCACACCGACCACGACTGGAACGCCGAGATGCGCCGCCGCCTCGCCGAGGGCTGCGCGCCCCTGGACGAGGTGCGGGCGCACCTGGCGCGCACCGGCGACGAGTCCTGGCTGCGCAAGGAGCGGGTGGCCGAGGACCTGTTCGTCTACCTCGTCGTCGAGCGCTCCCTGCTGCCCGAGAACTGGGTGAAGGAATTCGCCGAGTGGGCCGAGGAGCGGGGCTGGACGGTGTCGCTCCAGGGCCGCAAGATCTACGCCGTGCCCCGCCCGCTCACCAAGTCCGCCGCCCTGGCCGAGGTCGTCCGCCGCACCGGCGCCGAGCACGTCCTGGCCGCCGGCGACTCCCTCCTCGACGCCGACCTGCTGCTCGCCGCGCACACCGGCTGGCGCCCGGGCCACGGCGAACTCGCCGACTCCGGCTGGACCGCCCCGCACATCGACGCGCTCACCCTCGCCGGCGCGGCGGCGGGCGAGGAGATGCTGCGCCGGATGCTCAGCGTGTCCCGTCGCTGAGCCGCAGCACGTGCGGCCGTTCGCCGGCCTGGATGAAGGGCGCGTGCCTCGTCCTCGGTGCGCCCCCCGTCACATGCCGGACGCCGGCTCCGGCCGGACGGCCCCGCACGTCGATTGCTCAGCGTGTCCCGTCGCTGAGCCTCAGCACGCGGGTGGCCGCGCTGCGCGTCGCCTCGACGCGCAGCGCGTTCGGGCGTTCGCTGGCCTCGATGAAGGCGCGTGCCTCGTCCTCGGTGCGACCTCCCGTCACATGCCGTACGAGCAGCCGCTCCTCGCGCACCGCCCGTTCGGTCTCCAGGAACCACAACTCGTCCAGCAGATCCCGCACCTCGTGCCAGCCGGGGCCGTCGTCGGCGAGGTAGTTCCCCTCGGTCACCACCAGCCGGGCATCGGCCGGCACCGCGATCCCCGCCGCCACCGGCTCGTCCAGCGCCCGGTCGAAGTCCGGCGCGTAGACCGTGCGGCCCTGCGCCGCGCGCAGCCGACGCAGCAGATGGACGTAGCCGTCCACGTCGAAGGTCTCCGGCGCGCCCTTGCGGCCGCGCAGCCCCAGCCGGTCCAGCTGGACGTTGGAGAGGTGGAAGCCGTCCATCGGGACGTGCACGGCCGTGTCCGCCCCGAGCCGCGCGTTCACCCCGTCCACCAGCGACCTGGCCAGGGTCGACTTGCCCGCGGCGGGGGCTCCGGCAACGCCCAGCAGCACACGCCTTCCTGGCATGCTGGGCACCAAGGCGACGGCGTCATCCACGTACATGCCCGCCACCTTAAGGAGCAGTCGTGAACGAGACCAAGAATCCCCCGCTCACCCCCGAGCTCTACGCCTACGTACTGGACCACAACCCGCCCCTGGACGCCGTCCAGCGCGAGCTGGTCGAGATCACCCACCAGCGCTTCGGCGGCGCGGCCGGCATGCAGTCCGCCCAGGAGCAGGGCCCCCTGCTGGCCTTCCTGGTCCGCCTGCTCGGCGCCCGCAACGTCGTGGAGGTCGGCACCTTCACCGGCTTCTCCGCCCTCTCCATGGCGCAGGCCCTGCCCGCCGGAGGACGCCTGCTCGCCTGCGACATCTCCGAGGAGTGGACCGCCGTCGCCCGCGAGGCATGGGCCAAGGCGGAGGTGGAGGACCGCATCGACCTGCGCATCGCACCCGCCCTCGACACGCTCCGGGCACTGCCCCAGGAACCCGCCATCGACCTTGTCTACCTGGACGCCGACAAGGAGAACTACGTCGCCTACTGGGAGGAACTCGTCCCCCGCATGCGGCCGGGCGGCGTCCTCGCGGCCGACAACACCCTGTACCACGGCCGCGTGGCCGACCCCGCGGCGGGCGGCGCCGCCGCGGCCATCCGCGAGTTCAACGACCACGTCGCGGCCGACCTGCGCGTCGAGGCGCTGCTTCTGACGGTCGCCGACGGGCTGACGCTGGCGCGCAAGCGCTGACGCTGGGCGCTGGGCCCTGTCCTCTGGCTAACCTGTGCTCATGCCCCGATACGAATACCGCTGCCGGTCCTGCGGCACCACCTTCGAGCTGAACCGGCCGATGGCCGAGTCCTCCTCACCGGCGGAGTGCCCTGACGGGCACGACGACACGGTCAAGCTGCTTTCGGCTGTCGCCGTCGGGGGGACGGCGTCGGCTGCGGCCGCGCCGTCCGCGGGAGGCGGTTGCTGCGGCGGCGGTTGCTGCGCCTGACCGCCGTCCGGGTCCAGGTTTTTTCCCCGCCCTCCCTCCCGTGTGCCCGGCGCGGTAAGTGCGGGCCCCGCGCTGCGTGCGTTGTGGGGGTCGGCGCCGCTCCGGAGTCCTCCCCCAACCTTCGGCCGGGGGGACCCCCACGGCGCTCGCGGTCTACGCCAACATGCTGCGCACCGCGGTCTCCGCTCGTCCCCTGCGGGCGGACCCCGGCGCACCCCCTCCCGGGGTCGTTGGGGCGACTGACGGCCGGTGGGGTGTCTGTTGGCGGTGACGGCTGCGCACTTGCCGGCGCTGCGCCTACGGGTGCCCGAGCACGGTGCCGCTTCAGACCACCACCGGGGATCAGGCGCTTGCAACTACGGAGGGGGCGGGGTCGTAGGGGTGGCGTTCTGGACACTGGAGCATATTTGGGTGCACAACCCGGGGCGCGCAGCCGAGAGTTCCTGAGGCACCTAAATGTGCTGTCCAGAATGGCAGCCCCGGAGGCCCCGAACCCGGCCCCCCAACAACTGGCGTCGGGGCGCCCTGACTTCACAGGGCACACGGGCGGGAGGGAGGGGAAAGAACCTGGGGCACGAGGCCGGAGGCCTCAGGGACGGCCCGCCGCGCGGTCCTCGCGGATCGCCGCGACGACCCGCGCCGCCGCATCCCGCACCGCGGCCATCTCCTGGAGGAAGTGCCACCAGTCGGGGTGCCGCCCCTCCAGCCCGGCGACCGCCCGATCCACGCGGGCCACCGCGTCGTCGAGGGGGCGGGCGTGCCGCGGTTCCGGCGTCGTGCGCCCCTGCATGGCGAGGCGCTGGGCGTCGCGGAGGGCGAACCGGGTGCGTTCGATCTCGCCCTGCGGGTCCTTGCTGACCTCGTTGAGCCGCCGCAGGCGGTCCCCGGCGGCGGAGACGGCCGCGTCGGCGTCGTCGAGCTGCGCCCGGACGGTTGCCAGCAGGGCCGTCGCGTCCGGCCAGCGCTGCTCCTCGCGGGCCTTGGTGGCCTCGGAGAGTTTCTGTTCGGCGTGGCCGACCGCCTCGGCGGCCCGCTGCGGGACCTGCTGGAGGTCCTCCCAGCAGGCCATGGAGAACCGCCGCCGCAGCTCGCTGAGGACCGGTGTGACGCCCTCGGTGCGGGTGGCCAGCGCCTGCGTACGGGTGCGCAGCGACACCAGGCGCTTGTCGATCTCGCGGGCCCGCTCGGGGAGCCGTTCGGCCTCGGCGCGGATGCCCTCCGCCGTGCGGAGGACCTCGTCGGCGCGGCGGATGGTCTCCTGGACGCCGTGCCGGCCCGCGCCCTGGTTGAGCTTGGTCAGTTCCGGGCCGAGCGCGGCCAGCCGGGCGGCCAGGTCGTCCGCGCGCAGCCCGGAGGCGCGTACCGCGTCCAGCGCGTTGGAGGCGCCCAGCAGGGCCTGCCGGGCGCGCTCGACCGCCGGGGCGAGGCGGGCGAGCTGGGTCTCGGCCTTCTCCAGCAGCGGCGTGAGGTTCCGGGCGAAGGTGTCGAGGTCCGTTCTGGCCCGGGTCAGCTCGTCCTTGGCCCGGGTCAGCTCGGTGCGGGCGCGGGCCGCCGTCGAGGCGTCCAGTTCGTCGTGGTCCAGGTCGTAGGCGTCGACGGCGGCGATGTAGCCGGCGCTGACCTCGTCGATGCGCTCGCCCAGTGCCCGGAAGTCCGCCACGGCCCGGCGGGCGGCCGGGGTGTCGTCCACGGCGGTGACCGTCTCTATGGAGATCACGAGGTCGCGCTGGGCCGTGTCGAGCTCGTAGAAGGCCTGGGCGGCGGCGTCCTTCGCGGCCTGGGCGTCGGCGCGCAGATTGTCCCCGCGCCGCCACCACGAGCGTGCCGTCGTCACAGTCGCCCTCTCCCGCAAGTCCGCCGCCGGTGGTTGTCCGCTCCAGTCTCCCACCCGGCAGGGACGAATACACGGGCCGGTCGGTTGCGTCAGCCGGCGGGCGCCTCGACGACGTTCACCGATCCGTCGGAGGTGCGGACGGTGACCGTGCGGGGGCTGCTGTCGTCGCGCGGTACGGCGACGCGGACGTGTCCGTCGCCGGAGCGCGCGCTGACCCGGTAGGCCTGCTTGGGCAGGGACACCCGCACCGCGCCGTCGCCGCTGGTGGCCTCGACGCTGTCGGGGGCCTGCTCGAACGCCAGGGTCAGCGAGCCGTCCGAGGTGTGCGCGGTGACCCGGCGGGAGGCCAGGCCGGTCGCCTCGATGCGGCCGTCACCGGTGGACAGCTCCAGGGGACCGGTCACGTCCCGGACCCGGACCGAGCCGTCCTTGGTGGTGAGGGTGAGCGGGGTGCTGAAGCCGCTGGCCTCGACGCGGCCGTCGCCGTTGGTCACGGTCACGGTCACGCCGCGCGGCACCAGCACTTCGTGCCGGGCGGAGCAGTTGTCCATGAAGCCGTGGCAGTCGACCCGGAACTTCAGGGTGTGGCCGTCCAGCGACCAGGTGGCCTTCGGGGTGTCGCCGAGCACGGACCAGCCGTCGAACCAGCGGGTGACCTTGATGGTCTTGACGTCCGCGGGCCTGACCACGACCGCGCTGTCCGCGGCGTCGATGGTCAGCCGGCTGCCGGAGAGCGCGAAGTCGTGCTGTTCCGGGCGGGTGTCGTCGGAGGCGTCCGCACAGGCGGAGGCCGTCATGGCGAGTGCCACCGCACCGGCGGCGGCGGTCAGGGTCCTGAGGGTGCCGTTGCGTTTCGTCATGTCAAGGACGGTACGGAGAGCGCGGCGGAGCCGGAATCAGGCCGCCCACCGGTTGCGGGGTGGGGCAAACCCCCCGCGGGAGCGGGGGTCAACGGCCGCGCTCGCGGCGGACGGTGGGCCGCGTGGGGCCGCCGTCCGCCGCGAGCACGCGCACCGCCGCCTACTCCCCGCGGCGGGCGATCTCGACGTTCTCCAGGACGCCGAGGGCGTCGGGCACGAGGACGGCCGCCGAGTAGTAGGCGCTGACGAGGTAGGAGATGATCGCCTTCTCGTCGATGCCCATGAAGCGGACGGACAGACCCGGCTCGTACTCGTCCGGGAGTCCCGTCTGGTGCAGGCCGATCACGCCCTGGTTGTCCTCGCCGGTGCGCAGCACCAGGATCGAGGTGGTGTTCTCCTTCGTGACGGGGATCTTGTTGCAGGGCAGGATCGGCAGACCGCGCCAGGAGGGCACGTGGTTGCCGTGCAGGTCGACGGTGTGCGGCACGAGGCCGCGGCTGTTGAACTCCCGGCCGATGGCGGCGATGGCCCTCGGGTGCGCCAGCAGGTACTGGGCCCCGCGGCGGCGGCTGATCAGCTCGTCCAGGTCGTCGGGGGTGGGCGGTCCGGAGTGGGTCGTGATGCGCTGCCGGTAGTCGGCGTTGTTCAGGAGCCCGAACTCCTGGTTGTTGATGAGTTCGTGCTCCTGGCGCTCGCGCAGCGCCTCGATGGTGAGCTTCAGCTGCTGCTCGACCTGGTTGTAGGGCTGGTTGTACAGGTCGGCGACGCGGCTGTGCACCCGCAGCACGGTCTGGGCGACGCTCAACTCGTACTCGCGCGGGGAGAGTTCGTAGTCCACGAACGTGCCGGGCAGTTCGTGCTCGCCGATGTGGCCGGAGGCGAGGGCGATGGCCTTCTCGCCGTACTTGTTCTGTGCCTGCTGGGTGCCGCTGACGAAGCCGGCGACGTGCTCGCGCAGTCCGTCGGACTGCTGCATCAGGGCCTGGAAGGCCTGGCGCGGCAGGGCGAGGGCGGTCACGGTGGTGGCGGCCTTGGCGGTCCAGTCCCAGGTGGCGTCGGCCGCGGCCAGCCCCTCGGAGCCGAAGTGGTCGCCGTCGGCGATGGTGCCGACCACGCCCTGGCCGTCCCACTTGGTGGGCGCCAGCTTGTTGATCTTTCCGTGTGCGACCAGGAAGACGTGGTCGGCCGGCTGCCCGGCGGAGACGATCACCTCTCCGGGCGCGAACTCCCGTTGCTCGAACTGGCCGGCGAGCGCCGCGAGGACGGCGCTGTCGTCGAATCCGCGCAGCAGGGGCAGTTCGCCGAGCTCCGCCGGGATCACCCGCACCTCGGAGCCGGTCTGGACGAAGTCGACACGCCCGTCACCGACCGAGTAGCTCAGCCGGCGGTTGACCCGGTACGCGCCGCCCGCCGCCTGGACCCACGGCAGTACCTTCAGCAGCCAGCGCGAGGTGATTCCCTGCATCTGCGGCGTGGATTTGGTGGTCGTCGCCAAATTCCGCGCCGCGGCGGTGCTCAGACTCTGCTGGGACTGTCCGTTCCCTGTCGCCGACTCCGACGCGACACCCGGCTCAACCGTCATGAATGGTCCTTCCCTTGCGCCCTCGTGGCCCACGCAGTCACATGCGTGGCTTATGCAAACAATTCACCGCGAAACGACGTGTGTGGTGGGAGCCCCCCTGCCCTCGGCCGCTGTCCTCACCGAAGCTACCCAGGGGACGGAGCCGCCTGCACTCACTCGAATGGATGAGAATCCGGAATGGGTGACTTGGGTAGATCTGTGGACTTCCGCCACTGCGCGGCTCCTTGGGTGCCGGATCGCCGCCGCGGGCGGGGCGGTGCCGGGCGATGCCGCATCGGCTGAGGTCACGGCCGCGCGGCGGGCGCGCGGAACGGGCCGATCGCAGGGCGACCTCGGTGACTCCCCAGTAATTCGCGTGCTATTCCCACAGCCCGCCATCGATGATGAGGAAAACGTCACGCGCCCCCGAGGGGATCCTCGACGCCTCTCTGGCGTACGCTGTACGGCTGAGGGCGGGTCGCAGAAGAACCGCTTCTGCGCGAGACCGCCACACACCCCGGAGGGCGCCGCGCACCAGAGGGAGAGAGGAGAACGCGGTGCTGACCGGAGCGGGCTCGCTGTTCGACTCACCGTGGATCTACGCGCTGGTCGCCGCGTCCATCGTGCTCGACGTCTTCGTGCCTGTGATGCCCAGCGGCGTGCTGCTCATCTCGGCCGCCACCGCCGGCACCGCTGTCGGAGGCGCCAACGGCATCCTCGACATCGTCGTCCTGCTGCTGTGCGCCGCCACCGCCTCCACCCTCGGCGACCTGGCCGCCTACCGGCTGGCCTGGCGCGGCGGCGACTGGCTCGACCACCGGGTCGCCAACTCCCGCCGGCTGTCCAGCGCCCAGGAGGTCCTCGGCGCCGTCCTGGCCCGCGGCGGCGGCGCGCTCGTCGTCCTGGCCCGCTTCGCACCGGCCGGCCGCTCCGTGGTCAGCCTCACCGCCGGAGCCTCGCACCGCAGGGTCCGGGAGTTCCTTCCCTGGTCCGCGCTGGCGAGCCTGGTCTGGGCCGCGTACAGCGTCGGCCTCGGCTACGCGGGCGGCCAGTGGCTCGGCGCCGGCTGGCTCGGCACCGCCACCTCCGCCGTCGCCCTCATCGGCTCCGGCTCCATCGCCGCGTACGTCTTCCAGCGCGAGCGCCGCACCCACACCGTCGTGCCCGTCACCCTGCCCGCGCAGGCCACGGCCGGCCCCGACCGGGCGGCGGTCGCGGAGGCCCGCTGAGGCCCCGTCCGCCGATGGCGGCCCCCTGGCACCCGTGCAAACATCATTACGGGCATCGCCGGTGCCGGGGGCGGCAGCAGCACGGACGCACGGACGGAGGCCCCCGATGCGCTTCGGGCCCCTCAACGGCCTCGTGGCCGTGATCCTCGGCGCCATCGCCTTCGCCCTCCAGGGGGACACGCCCCGCGTCGGCAGCTCCGGCTTCACGGTCCGCCTCTTCTACACCCGGCACGACACCGCCCAGGGCGTCGGCCTGTACCTGCTCCTGGTCGCCGGGATCTTCCTCGTGTTCTTCGCCGGGAGCCTGCGCCGCGCCCTCGCCACGACCGACCGGTCCGGCTGGCTGCCCGACATCGCCCTCGCCGGCGGCGCGCTCGGCGCCCTCGGCTTCTGGATCAGCGCCGGGCTCACCCTCTGCCTCATCGAGGCCGCCGGCGAGCAGATGGTCGGCGGCGGCGCGCTCCAGGCCCTCAACGTGCTCAGCGGCGACCTGTTCATGCCGTTCCTCGGCGGGGTGGGCGTGATGCTGCTCGCGGCCGGACTCAGCACGGCCCGCTCCTCCGGCCCGCTGCCGCACTGGCTGGGGTGGATCGCTTTCGTCCTGGGCGTGCTGATGTTCATCCCGTTCGCCGGCTTCATCGGCCTGTGCCTGGCCGGCCTGTGGATCATCGCCGTGAGCGTCTGGCTCGCCGGCCCGCCCCTGCGGCGCGGGGCGCGGGCCGAGCCTTAGCGGATCCTGCGGTAGACCGTGCCGTCCGCGGAGCGTTCCAGCCAGCCGTCGTCGACCAGGTACCGGCGTAGGGCCGCGCAGTCGTCGTGCACCGTGCGCAGGGCCTCGTTGACCTCGGTCTCGGCATAGCCGCGGCCGGGCCGGAAGAGCGTCTCGGCCAGGTGCCGCAGCACCTGCTCGCGGCGGGCCGTGCGGCGGGGGATCACGGTCAGCCGGCCGCCGCGGAACAGGGCGGACACGGCGTGCGCACCGGTCTCGGACACGGCAGCCTCCTTCGTACGGACGATTCGCCGACCACTGCGCAGCCTGACACGCCCGCCCCGGATCCGGCACCTGAATTCCGGCTGGCACGATGAGGGCATGAGCATCGTGAAGATCAACGCCCTCACCGTTCCGGCGGAGCAGCGCGAGGTCCTGGAGAAGCGCTTCGCCGCGCGCGCCGGCGCCGTGGAGAACTCCGACGGCTTCGAGTGGTTCGAGCTCCTGCGCCCCCTGGAGGGCACCGACCAGTACCTGGTCTACACGCGCTGGCGCAGTGAGGAGGACTTCGCGAACTGGATGTCCGGCTCCATGCGCGAGGCCCACCAGGGCGGCGGAGAGGGCCGCCCGCAGCCCGCGGCGACCGGCTCGACGCTGTGGTCCTTCGAGGTCGTCCAGCAGGCCGCCCCCAAGCAGTCCTGAGGGGCCGGTACCGTCGCCGTGCCCATGACCGCCCGGGCCCGGCGGCGGATCACGGAGCCGGGTCGGTGCCGTACGGGTGGGTCAGAAGGGGGAGCCAGGCATGAGGGTGTTGCAGAAGGCGGAAGAGCGGTCGCGGGGATTCCTGGAAGCGGGGGAGTCCGTCCGGCAGGTCTTCGTGGCCCAGGGCGGGATCAATCCGTGGGCGCCGATGTGGATGTTCGCCGGCGCGGTCGTGCTGGGGATCGTGGCGCGCCGCCTGGCCGGCGAGGCGCCGTGGCTCGGGCTGCCGTGGCTGCTGATCGCGCTGGTGGTGGCGCTCCTGGCGACGACGCGGCGCGTCGTGCTGGTGACCGACCGGGCGGTGGTGACGCTCGCCATGGGTCGGTGGGGGACGGTGCGGCCGAACCGCGTGGTGGCTCGCCTGCCCCTCGGGACCCGCATCGGCCCGCTCAGCGGCACGTACGCGAAGGTGGAGCTCGGCGGCGAACGCCTGTGGATCCACAAGAAGTTCCACGGCAGCGCGGCGGCCTCCGCAGCCGCGCCGCCCAGCCGGTGAGGGCGCCCTCGCCCAGGCCCCTGCTCTACCTGGACGTGGACGGGCCGCTCAACCCGTACGCGGCCGAGGGAGGCCGCCCGGACGGGTACACCACGCTGCGGGTGCCGCCGGTGGGCCTGGCGACGGGACCGCTGCGCGTGTGGCTCGACCCGGCCCACGGACCGGCGCTGCTCGCGCTCGGCTACGAGCTGTGGTGGGCGACCACCTGGATGGCCGAGGCGAACACCTGGATCGGCCCGGTCCTCGGGCTGCCGCCGCTGCCGTACGTCGACTTCACCGACGTGCTGTTCGGTCACGGTCCGGACCTCGTCCACTGGAAGACCCGGACGCTGGTGGCGCACGCCGCCGGACGCCCGTTCGCCTGGGTGGACGACGAGCAGAGCGCCGCGGACACCGACTACGTCGCCGCCCACCACGCAGGTGCCGCGCTGCTGCACCACGTCGACCCGCGGGCCGGCCTGCGCGAGCGG
Source organism: Streptomyces sp. NPDC088733 (assembly GCF_044751185.1). Lineage (NCBI taxonomy): Bacteria > Bacillati > Actinomycetota > Actinomycetes > Kitasatosporales > Streptomycetaceae > Streptomyces > Streptomyces sp. NPDC088733. The sequence continues at coordinate 40,212 of NZ_JBIVLH010000003.1, read as the reverse complement.
GACTTCGTCGCCCTCGCCGCCTTCGCCGAGGGCCGGTGACGGCGCCCCGTCACGCGGCCCGGCGGGGATCGTGCCCCGGGCGGTCCTGGTCCTGGCCGCACAGCTCGCCGGTCAGCCGGGTGAGCAGGGCCGCCAGGTCGTCGTGGCGTTCGGGGTTCCAGTCGCCGAGCAGGTCGGCGAGGAGCTTGCGGCGCGCCTCGGTCAGCAGCGCGGCGACCTCCTGGCCGCGTTCGGTGAGCGCCAGCGCGCTCCCCTCGCGTACGGCCAGTCCCTGCTCCTCGACCTCGTGGGCCGCGCGGTCGAGGGCCTCCGCCGGGACGGTCGTCCGGCCGGCCAGGTCCGCGGGGTCGGCGCTGCGGGCCCGGGCCAGGTAGAGCAGCAGCCAGCTGGAGGCCGGGTGCAGGTCGAGCCCGGCCAGCCGGGTGATGCGGATGTACAGGTCGCGGGCGGCCTGGCGGCCGCCGAGGACGCTCAGGCAGCGGGCGATCTCGTCGAGCGAGGAGCGGCTGACGGGATTGGTGCCGATGGTCTCGCTGGCGTCGGGCACGGTGACCGACCGCCGCAGCGGCTCCTCCTTGAGGAACCAGGCCAGCACGAAGGCGACCGCGCACACCGGCACCGCCCACAGGAAGATCCCGGTGATGGAGGTGGAGTACGCGTGCAGTACCGGCCCGCGCAGGTCCGCCGGGAGCGCGCCGACCCCGCGCGGATCGGCCTGCACGACCGCGGGATCGAAGCCGGGCGGCAGTGTGCGGCCGGAGAGCGCGGCGGTGATCTCGCGGGCCAGGCTGGTGGTGAAGATCGTGCCGAAGATGGAGACGCCGAACGAGGCGCCGATGGAGCGGAAGAAGGTCGCCCCCGAGGTGGCGGTGCCCAGGTCCTGGTAGCCGACGGCGTTCTGCACGGCGAGGATCAGCACCTGCATGACCAGGCCCAGCCCGAGGCCGAACACCAGCAGGAAGGTGCTGAGCACCCAGACCTCGGTGTGCTCGTCCAGCCGGTGCAGCAGGAACAGGCCCACGATGGTGACGGCGGTCCCGGTGATCGGGAAGACCTTGTAGTGCCCGGTGCGCGAGACGATCTGGCCGGAGCCCGTGGACGCCACCAGCATGCCGACCACCATCGGGATCATGTGCACGCCGGACCAGGTCGGCGAGTAGCCGTGGACGACCTGGAGGAACGTCGGCAGGAAGGTCAGCGCGCCGAACATCGCGAAGCCGACGACGAAGGAGATCACCGAGCAGAGCCAGAAGGTGCGGATCCGGAACAGCCGCGGCGGCAGCACCGCTTCCTCCGCCCGCCGCTCGATCAGCACGAACACCGCGACGAGCAGCACGCCCAGCACCGCGAGCCCGATGATCCGCCAGGAGTCCCAGGCCCAGGTGCTGCCGCCGAGCGAGGTCACGAGCACCAGGCAGGTCGCCGCGGCCGCCACCACCGCCATGCCCCAGTAGTCGATGCGGTGCGAGGTGCGGTGGACCGGGATGTGCAGCACGGTGGCGATCACGGCGAGCGCGACCAGCCCGATCGGCAGATTGACGTAGAAGACCCAGCGCCAGCTCAGGGTGTCCACGAACAGCCCGCCGAGCAGTGGGCCCAGCACGCTGCTGGCGCCGAACACCGCACCGAAGACGCCCTGGTAGCGCCCCCGTTCGCGGGGCGGGACGATGTCGCCGACGATCGCCATCGACAACGCGATCAGGCCGCCGCCGCCCAGGCCCTGCAAGGCGCGGAAGGTGATCAGCTCGCCCATGCTGTGGGACAGTCCGCACAGCGCGGAGCCGATCAGGAAGATCACGATGACGGCCTGGAAGAGCTTCTTCCGGCCGTACATGTCGCCCAGCTTGCCCCACAGCGGGGTCGCCGCGGTCGACGCCAGCAGGTAGGCGGTCACCACCCAGGACAGATGGTCCAGGCCGCCGAGGTCGCTGACGATGGTCGGCAGCGCGGTGGACACGATCGTCTGGTCCAGGGCGGCCAGCAGCAGGCCGAGGGCGAGCGCGCCGATGGCCAGGCGCACGGCCCGCCGGTCGCCGATCTCGACGGGACCGGCCGCGGCCGGTCCATCGGGGGCCGCGGCGCCCTCGGCGTCGCCGGTGTCGTCCATGCCGTCGATGTCGTCCTGCGCCATGTCGCTCCGCTCGGGCACCTGATGCGTGCCGGTTACCGCGTAGCCGTCACTTCTTCACAAAGATTCACACCCATTGCACATCATTCGCGCACTTTGTACGACCGGCGGAGCCCGAGGCGGCTGCGCGACCGGGTCGCCGTGTCTGCATAATCACTGCGACTGTCAGGACGTCGGGAGGGGGCGCCGGTGGCGTCGCAGGGGCCGGGTTCTCCGGAGGACGAGTACGAGTACGAATCGCTGCGCGTGCGGCCGTACGTTCCGGGGCCGGACCCCGGCGAGAACGGCGGCGACCCCGGCCCGCTGCCCGAAGCGCTGCGCGAAGCCGCCGAGGAGGAAACCGACTTCATCGACCTCGGCACGGTCTCGTCCTCCGACCGGCTGCCCGTGCCGCTGTCGACGGCCTCGCGCGAACTCGAGCCGTACCTGCCCGCCGCGGCCGGCCGGGCCGGACACCGCCGCGCCGCCAGGTCGCGCCGGGCGGCGGTGATCGCGTGCGCCGCGGCCGGCGCGGTCGTCCTCGCCGTCGGCGCCGTCGTCCTCACCGCACAACTGAACCAGGGCCCGGAGCGCACCGAGGCCGTGCCGGACCGGGGCGCCTCCGAGCCCGCGCTCGAACTGCCGCCCAGCGCCCGGCCGACCCCCGCGGCGAGCGCGTCCGCGTCCGCCACCCCGAGCGAGACCCCGTCCGCCCTGGCCGCCACGAAGGGGCTGAGCTCGGCCGAGAAGTACCAGCCCAGTGCCACGGCGACGCCCTCCCGGCCGTCGGCCCCGGCCTCCGCCACCGCCTCCGTGTCCGCCCCGGCCACCGGCACGCAGTCCGCGCCGCCCACCAGCACGCCCCCCTCCGCGCCCGCCACGCTCCGCCCCGGCGACACCGGGCCCGCGGTCGTCGACCTCCAGAACCGCCTGCGCCAGGCCGGCCTCTACTACCGCGACGCCGACGGCGAGTACGACCAGGGCGTGAGCCACGCGGTCTCCCGCTTCCAGTTCTTCCACCACGTCCAGGGCGACCCGGAGGGCGTCTACGGCCCCAACACCCGCAAGGCCCTGGAGGAGGCGACCCGCTAGCCCGGCATGCGCCCCGGCGCGTACCCCGCCGCGCGGGACTGGCAGGATCTCTCCCGTGGCGATCGACGACTTCGGACCGCTGGGCTTCCAGCTCGTACTGCTGCGCCGGATGGCCGACCACCGGCCCGAACTGGTCGAGGAGGCACTGCGCACGCTCGGCGTGAGCCGCACCGACATGCGGGAGGCCAACCGCCGCTGGCAGGCCTGGGGCCACGCCAGCGGGTTCCCGCGCGGGGAGCGGCGCTACCGCGCCGTACTCGGCCCGCCCGAGTCGGTCGCCCAGCGCCGCGTCGGCGACCTGCTCTGCCCCGCGTCCCTGTGGCCCGTGCCGCTGTGGCCGACCCTGCGCTTCGAGGTGCTGTGCGCGCCCGGCGGCAGCGCGGTGTGGAACGAATGGCTGGTGCGCGCCCCCGGTGAGACGGGCCCCCGGCCCGCCACGGCGGCCGAGATCGAACCGTGGTCCTGCACGGTCGACGAACTGGCCCACGCGTTCGCGCCGGCGACGCCTCTCGAGGGCGACGCGCCGACGAGGTGGCGGCTGGCCTTTACCGACCCCGGGGAGGGGGGTGCGTGCGTGGCGCACTTCACGTACGGCCTGGTGCAGTACGTGGACCGGGTCTAGGTTTTTCCCCCACCCTCCCTCCCGAGTACCCGGCACGGTAAGTGCGGGCCCCGCTGCGTGCGTTGTGGAGGTCGGTGCCGCGCCGGGGTACCTCCTCGGCGCTCGCGGTTTGCCCCTGCAATTCGTGTACCGCGGTCGCCGCTCGTCGCCTGCGGGGGCACCCCGCCACACCCCCTCCCGGGTCGGCTGGGGCGACTGACGGCCGATGGGGTGTCTGTGGGCGGTGACGGCGGAGCAGGTCGTTGGCGTGGCGCCTACGGGTGCCCGAGCACGGTGCCGTTTCACACCACCTACCGGGGATCAGGCGCGATACGAGACCTGAGGGGGCGGGGTTGGAGGGGTGGCGTTCTGGACACTGGAGCATATTTGGGTGCGTGACCCGGGGCGCGCAGCCGAGAGTTCCTGAGGCACCTAAATGTGCTGTCCAGAATGGCAGCCCCGGAGGCCCCGAACCCGGCCCCCCAACAACTGGCGTCGGGGCGCCCTGACTTCACAGGGCACACGGGCGGGAGGGCGGGGAAAGCCCAGGGGGAAATCCCCCGCAGCCCGGAGGGGGCCTGGCAGGACCCCGTTGCCCGGCCCCACGGGCCGCCCGCGGTGGTTGCCTGGAGAGCGCGGCCGGGACGCGAAGGACGCCCCCCGCGCATCCTGGAAAGGCACCCCCCATGACAGAGGCACCCCGCATCACCACGCCCTTCGACGGCCGTTCGACCGCCGCCGAGGTCCTCGCCGGCACCGACCTGACCGGCCGCAGGGCGGTCGTCACGGGCGCGGCCTCCGGCATCGGCGTCGAGACCGCCCGGGCGCTGGCCGGGGCCGGCGCGGAGGTGACGCTGGCGGTCCGCGACACCGCGGCGGGCGAGCGGGCGGCGGAGGACATCCGCGCGTCGGCCGCCGGCGCCCGCGTGCGTGTCGTACGGCTGGACCTGGCCGACCTCGCGTCCGTGGCGGAGTTCACCTCCGCCTGGCAGGGGCCGCTGCATCTGCTGGTCAACAACGCGGGCGTGATGATGACGCCGGAGACCCGGACGCCCTCCGGCTGGGAGTTGCAGTTCGCGACCAACCACTACGGCCACTTCGCGCTGACGACCGGCCTCCACCCGGCGCTCGCGGCGGCCGGCGGCGCCCGCGTGGTGGCGTTGAGCTCGGTGGGGCACCTGCGTTCCGGTGTGGACTTCGAGGACCCGCACTTCCTGCGGCAGGCGTACGACCCGTCTGTGGCGTACGCCCGCTCCAAGACGGCCAATGTGCTCTTCGCGGTCGAGGCGCAGCGCCGCTGGGCGGACGACGGCGTCACTGTCAACGCCGTGCACCCCGGCGCGATCCTGGAGACGGGGCTGAGCCGCCACATGAGCAAGGAGGCCCTGGACAACGCGGTCGCCAACGGGGGTTATACCTTCAAGAGCCGCGAACAGGGCGCGGCCACGTCCGTGCTCGTCGCTACCTGGCCGGCGCTGGACGGAGTGGGCGGCCGCTACTTCGAGGACGCCAACGAGGCGCTGCCGTACCGGCCCGGTGTGTCGGGTGGGGTCGCGGCGCACGCGCTGGACCCGGAGGCGGCCGTGCGGCTGTGGGAGATGTCGGTGGACGCGGTTTCGCCGGCCCGTACCTGAGGCCCCCTGGCGCGATGCCCTCACGGTTTTGTATCGTGTAGGAACAAAGTGGTTCCGCCCGTTTCCCCTGACCGGCGGGCGGGCCACTTGTCCTGTTCTTCCGAGGGAGCCTTTCATGTCGCCGTCCACCGCTGTCCCCGCCCGCGCGCTGCTGCTGGACATGGACGGGACCCTGGTGAACTCCGACGCGGTCGTCGAGCGCACGTGGCGCCGCTGGGCGGCGGAGCACGGGCTGGAGGGCGACGCCGTGATGCGCGTGGTCCACGGCCGCCAGGGCTACGCGACGATGGCCGTGCTGCTCCCGGAGCGCCCCATGGCCGAGAACCTCGCCGACAACAAGCGTCTGCTGGCCGAGGAGACCGCCGACGTCGAGGGCGTCGTGCCGATCGCCGGCGCCCCGGGCTTCATGGCCGCGCTGCGGGACCTCCCGCACGCCCTGGTCACCTCGGCGGACGACGCCCTGGCCCGCGCCCGCATGGGGGCCGCCGGGCTGCGGCTGCCCGACGTCATGATCACCGCCGAGCGCGTCAGCGCCAGCAAGCCGGACCCCGAGGGCTTCCTCAAGGGCGCCGCGGAACTCGGGTTCGGCCCGGAGGACTGCGTGGTCTTCGAGGACTCCGAGGTCGGTATCGCCGCTGCCAAGGCCGCGGGCATGCGCGTGGTCGGCGTCGGCCCGCGTGCCGCCGTGCACGCGCCCACCGTGCACGTGGACTCCCTGGAGCAGGTCCGCGTCGAGACCGCCCCGGAGGGCGGCCTCGTCCTGCGCATCGGCTGACGTCCCGGGAGACGCGGCCGGAAAACCTGCGTGTGATCCGTGCGGCACGGTGACATGCTGGCGGGGTGAGCGGGCCGGAGATCGGGATCAGTTTCGCCTCCGGGCTGCGGCTCTTCGCCGCGGCCCCGCGGCGTGAGGGACGGACGAGTGTGGTCACCGACGGGGTGTCCTCGCTCGGGCATGTGGTGGAGTCGCTGGGGGTGCCGCTCACCGAGGTGGGCAGCCTGGTCGTCGACGGCCGCGAGGCGCCGTTCTCGCACGTGCCGCGCGCCGGGGAGCACGTGGAGGTCCGCCCCGTCACCCGGCCGCAGGCGGTGCCGGGCGCGCCCCTGCGCTTCCTGCTCGACGTGCACCTGGGCACGCTGGCGCGGCGGCTGCGGCTGCTCGGCGTCGATGCCGCGTACGAGAGCGAGGACATCGGGGACCCGGCGCTGGCACGGCGGTCGGCCGCCGAGCGGCGCGTGCTGCTCTCCCGGGACCGCGGGCTGCTGCGGCGGCGCGAGCTGTGGGCGGGCGCGTACGTCTACAGCGACCGGCCGGAGGAGCAACTGCGCGACGTGCTCAGCCGGTTCGCCCCGGAGCTGACCCCGTGGACGCGCTGCACCGCGTGCAACGGGCAACTGGAGGACGCGGACAAGCACGCCGTCCTGGAGCACCTGGAACAGGGCACCCGCCGCACCTACGACGTCTTCGCGCGCTGCACCGCCTGCCGCCGGCTGTACTGGCGCGGTGCCCACCACGCCCGCCTGGAGGCGATCGTCGAGGACGCGCTGAGCGAGTTCGGGCGCCCGGCCGCCTGACGGCGTGCCGCCTTCCGCGAACGGCCGGAGCCGCACGGCGTACCGGCCCCGCCTGACCGCCTGCGGCGCGTGGTGCCGGAGTGGCCGGGGCGGGGCTTGCGGCGTGGGGCCGTGACGTCCTCATGCGCTGCGCGGCGCGTGCCGCCCTCCGCCGACGGTCGGAGCCGCGTGGTGTACCGCCCCCGCCTGACCGCCTGCTGCGCGTGGTGCCGGAGTGTCCGGGGCAGGGCCGCGGCGTGGGGCCACGACGTCTTGGCGCGCCGCGCGGCGCCCGCCGGCCTCAGCGCGCCGCGCGCGCCAGCAGGCCCGACAGGACCACCTGGAGCATGTCCCGCAGGGTGGTGGGGAACTCCAGGCGCAGCGCGGCCAGCGACGGATCGGCCTCGTAGGCGGCGAGCATCCCCGGTGAGGGGTGCGCGTGCGTCCAGACGGCGCCGGTGACCATGACCGTCGCGGCGGCGAAGCGCAGCGCGCCCTGCTCGCCGAGGTCCGGCAGGTGCGCGCGGACCCGCCCGGCGAACGCGTCCACATTGGCGATCGCGGCGCGCTTGTAGTCGGCGGCGACCTGTGCGGAGACGTTGCGTTCGAGGACCGCGGCCTGCGCGCTGACCAGGTCGCACAGTACGGGCCGGGCCGCCAGGGAGTCGGCGAGCGCGGCGGCGAGCAGGTCGGCGCGCTCGGCGGTGCCGGCGCCCGGGTCGACCGCCTCGTCCAGCGCGGTGCCGAGGTGCTCCAGCCAGTCGCGGGCGGCGGTGTCGAGCAGTTCCAGCAGGACGGCCTCGCGGGACTCGAAGTAGCGCAGCACATTGGACTTCGCCAGTCCCACGCGGCGGCTGAGCTCGTTGAGGCTCACTTCCGCGACCGGCATCTCGGTCAGCATCGCCGCCGTGGTGTCGAGGATCGCCTTCCTGCGCACCGCGCGCTGCTCCTCATTGCGCGCGCGCTGAAACGTCGTTGCCATGGCCACATCCTACAGACCCCTGGTCTGTTGTTATCAGACCGGAGGTCTGCTAACTTCGCATTCAACAGACCACCGGTCTGTTGATGCTCCGCCCGTCCATGCCCAGGGAGTTCCCATGTACGTCGTCCCCGACCGCTCCGGCACCTTCGCCGTCGTCACCGGAGCCAACAGCGGCACCGGCAAGGAAGCCGCCCGCCGGCTCGCCGCGGCGGGCGCCCGCGTGGTCCTGGCCGTGCGCACGCCCGCCAAGGGCGAACAGGCCCGCGCCGAGATCCTCGCCCGGCATCCGCAGGCCCGGCTGGAGGTGCGCCGCGTCGACCTGGCCGACCTCGCCTCCGTCGAGGCCTTCGCCGAGGCGATCGCGGCCGACGGCACCCCGCTCGACCTGCTGGTCAACAACGCCGGAGTGATGTCCCCGCCCACCCGGATGACCACCGCGGACGGCTTCGAGCTGCAGATGGGCAGCAACTTCCTCGGCCCCTTCGCGCTCACCCTGCGCCTGCTGCCCGCACTGCTCGCCGCGCCCGCGCCCCGCGTGGCCACGATGAGCAGCGGTACCGCCAACTTCGGCCGCATCGCCTTCGACGACCTCCAGTGGGAGCGCCGCCGCTACCACCCCTTCCGCTCCTACGGCCAGTCCAAGCTCGCCGACCTGATCATGAGCGTCCAGCTGGCCCGCGTCGCGGCCGAGCGCGGCTGGCACCTGCTGAGCACCGCGGCCCACCCCGGCTACACGCGCACCAATCTGCAGACCGCCGGGGCGAGCCTGGGGCGCGAGACGCCGTACCGGCCGAACCCGGTGCTCCGGGCCTTCAATTCGCTGCTGCCCTCGCAGGGCGTCGAGCCGGGGACCGAACCGCTGCTGTACGCGGCGACCAGCCCCGACGCGGTCGCGGGCGGCTACTACGGACCGGGCGCGCGCCTGGGCCTGGTCGGCCCCACCGCCCCCGCCCGCATCACGCGCCGGGCCCAGGACCCCGCGGTCAACGCCCGGCTGTGGGCCGAGGCCGAGCGGCTGACCGGGGTCGCCCTGCCCGCCCCGGCCGCCGGGACCGCCGTGGCCCGGGACCGCTCCGGGAAATGAGGCCGGGGCGGCGCGGGACTCAGCCGGCGAACGCCTCGTACAGGCTGAAGCCCGCCAGCGCCACCATCACGGCCGCCGCGACCTTGGTGATCAGCCGCAGGGGAACGTGCTTCATGAGGGTGCGGCCGCCCAGGATGCCGATCGCGCCGACGGCCCACAGGCCCAGCACGGCGCCGAGTCCGACGGCGACCGGGTCGTCGTAGCGGGCGGCGAGGTTGGCCGTCATGATCTGCGTGAGATCACCGAACTCGGCGACCAGGATCAGCATGAAGCCGGCGCCCGAGACCTTCCAGAAGCTCTGGTCGGCCGGGGCCTTGACCTCCTCCTCGTCGTCGTCCTTCTTGAACAGCAGCACGGCCGCGCCCGCGAGGAAGAGCAGGCCCACCACCCCCTGCACCCAGCGGTGGGGGAGCAGCGTCAGCACGCTGCCGGCGGCGATGGCCAGCGCCACGTGGACCAGGAAGGCTGCGGCCACGCCGCAGAAGACGTACGAGGCCCGGTAGCGCGTGCCGAGCATCAGGCCGGCGAGAGCGGTCTTGTCGGGCAACTCGGCCAGGAAGATGACGCCGAAGGTGATGGCGGCGACGGTGAGGCTGAACAACGGACGGTTCCTCTGGGTTCGGGCCGCGCCAGGAACTCCGGTCAAGGGGTCGCTTCGGCACGGCAGCGTCTGACACTGCGGCCGAAGGTCTCGCTGGCCCGGTCCGCTGTCGCGCCCCGTGGGCGACGACGACGCGTGTACCGGGCTCCGGGCGCCGGCCTGGCCGTCATCCGTTGTGCGCGAGCACATTCCACCGGGTGGTGGACGGGCGACGGACGGGCAGTATGTCGACGGTCCGGCGAGGAGCTACTCCCCTTCTGCTGCTCCCAGTCTACCGGCCGCCGGGCGGTGCGCTCCGGCGCGGTCCGGCAGGGGCCGCGGCGCCAAGGGGCCCACTTGGCAGGGGAGTTGGCTGGGCGGAGCGGCGGTCCCGGTCCGCGGGCGCTGTGACCGACGCCACATCCGGCTGAGAGGGGAATCCCGGCGCGCCACAACCCTCGACATGACGTGTCCATGTCGGCAGGCTGTTACCTGTCGCACGCCCCCACGCAACGTCGCGACACAAGGATGGCCGACGGCTCCACCGGCCGAACACCCCCACGTCCAAGGGAGTTCCCCCATGTCCCGGATACGCCTCGCCCTTTCGCGCCGCGGTGTCTACGCGCGTCGATCCCTGGGTCTGCTCGCCGCTCTCACCAGCCTGTTCGCCACCCTCGGCACCCTCAACGGCCCCGCCGCCCAGGCCGCGCTCCCCACGCCCGTCAGCGCCGCCACCGCCCGCAGCTACCTGGCCTCGCTCAAGGTCGCCACCGAGAACCGCACCGGCTACAACCGCGACCTCTTCCCGCACTGGATCACCATCAGCGGCGCCTGCGACACCCGCGAGACCGTCCTCAAGCGCGACGGCAGCGGCGTGGTCACCAACTCCTCCTGCTCGGCCACCAGCGGCAGCTGGTACTCCGTCTACGACGGCGCCACCTGGACCGCCGCCTCCGACCTGGACATCGACCACCTCGTGCCGCTCGCCGAGGCCTGGGACTCCGGCGCCTCCGCCTGGACCACCGCCCGGCGCCAGTCCTTCGCCAACGACCTCACCCGCCCGCAGCTCATCGCCGTCACCGACAACGTGAACCAGTCCAAGGGCGACCAGGACCCGGCCACGTGGATGCCGTCGCGCACCGCCTACGCCTGCACCTACGTCCGCGCCTGGGTCCAGGTGAAGTACTACTACGGCCTGTCCGTCGACACCGCCGAGAAGAACAAGCTCACCAGCGTCCTCAACGGCTGCTGACCCACCCGCCCCCGGCCGTCGTCCCCCCACCTTCCGGCCGCCGGGACCGCGACCGGGAACCCGCGCCTTCCCTCCGACGTCCGTACCCAGTGACGACGGAGGGAAGGCCGACCGCATGGCAGAGCTGCGCCTGGGCCCACTGCTCAGATACGTGGACGAGGACACCGCGACCGTCTGGCTGGAGGCCGACCGCCCCGCCACCGCCGAGATCCGCTGCGACGACGGCTCCGCCGGCAGCGAACGCACCTGGCAGATCGCCGGGCACCACTACGCCATCGTCACCGTCACCGGGCTGCGCCCCGGCACCAGCACCCCCTACCGGGTGCTGCTCGACGGCCACGAGGTCTGGCCGCTGCCCGCGTCCTCCTACCCGTACCCGCCCAGCACCATCGACACCCCCGCCGGCGAGGGCGGCGAACTCCGCGTCGCCTTCGGCTCCTGCCGCTGGGCCGCGCCGCCGCCCGACGAGCCCGACCCCATCGGACCCGACGCGCTCGACACCCTCGCCCACCACATAGCCGAGGGCACCGCGCCCCGCCCCGGCCTCCTCGTCCTGCTCGGCGACCAGATCTACGCCGACGAGACCTCCGCCGCCACCCGCGCCTGGCTCGCCGGGCGCCGCGACCTCGGCGAACCGCCCTGGGACCAGGTCGCCGACTACGAGGAGTACACCCGCCTCTACTACGAGTCCTGGCTCGACCCCGACATCCGCTGGCTGCTGTCCACCGTGCCCAGTTGCATGATCTTCGACGACCACGACGTCATCGACGACTGGAACACCTCCCACACCTGGCGCGAGGGGATGCGCGGCACCGCGTGGTGGCAGGAGCGCATCGTCGGCGGCCTCGCCTCGTACTGGGTCCACCAGCACCTGGGCAACCTCAGCCCCGCCGAACTCGCGGGCGACAAACTCCTCGCCGCGATACGGGCCGACGACGACGGCACCGAGGTGCTCCGCGCCTTCGCCGCCCGTGCCGACGCCGACCCCGCGCACAACCGCTGGAGCTACCGCCGCGACCTCGGCCGCACGCGGCTGCTCATGGTCGACTCCCGTGCCGCCCGGGTCCTCGCCGAGGAACGCCGCGCCATGCTCGACCCGGGCGAACTCGACTGGCTGCGCGAGCAGACGCACCCGGACGGCGCGTTCGACCACCTTCTCATCGGCACCTCGCTGCCCTGGCTGCTCCCGCACGCCGTGCACGACGTCGAGGTCTGGAGCTCCGCCCTCGTCCGCGGCAACCGCGGCCACCGCTGGCGCCACCGCGGCGAACGCCTGCGCCGCGCGGGCGATCTGGAGCACTGGCCCGCGTTCCCCGACTCCTTCGACGACCTTGCCGGCATGCTCACCGCCGCCGCGGACCACCCCGACGCCCCCGCCACCATCTGCGTGCTGTCCGGCGACGTCCACCACGCCTACACCGCCGAGGCCCACCGGCCCGGCGCCCCGCTGCCCGCGCGCATCCTCCAGCTGACCTGCTCACCCGTGCACAACACGATCCCCGGCTTCATGCGCCTGGCCTTCCGCCTCGCCTGGACCCGCCCCGCCCGCCTCGTCGGCCGCCTCCTGACCCGCCACGGGCGCGCCGGCGCGACCTCGCTGACCTGGCGCAAACTCGGCGGCCCCTGGTTCGGCAACCAGTTGATGACACTGACCCTGCGCGGACGCACCGCGCACCTGCGGCTGGACCAGACGCGGGACAAGGAGCCCAAGGCACGGCTGGAGACGGTGCTGGACACCCGACTCGCCAACTGAACGGACTGAACGGCCCGACGGCAACGGGGGATTGCCGACCCCGGGACAGGCACGGTGGAATGGGGGCGTGGACCACGCCCCCGCGATCGCCGACACCCTCGCCGCGGTCGGCCCCCGGCTCAAGCGCCTGCGCACCCGGCGGGGCGTCACCCTGGCCGCGCTGTCCGAGGCCACCGGCATCTCCCGGAGCACGCTGTCCCGGCTGGAGACCGGCGGGCGCCGCCCGAACCTCGAACTGCTGCTGCCCATCGCCCGGGCACACCGTGTGCCGCTCGACGAACTGATCGGCGCCCCCGCGTCCGGCGACCACCAGGGGCCCCTGACCCCGCGCCGGGTCAACGGCAGGACCGTCGTCCCCCTGACCGGCCGGCAGGGCGCCCTCCAGGCCTGGAAGGTGATCATCCCCGCCGCCCAGCGCGAGCCGGACCCGCGCGTCCACGAGGGGCACGAGTGGCTCTACGTCCTGGCGGGGCGGCTGCGCCTGGTCCTGGACGGCCGCGACGCCGTGCTCGGCGCCGGCGAGGCGGCCGAGTTCGACACCCGCACGCCGCACTGGTTCGGCAGCGCCGGCGACCACCCCGTGGAGATCCTCAGCCTGTTCGGCCGCCGGGGCGAGCGCATGCAGGTGCGCGCCGCCCCGCGCGCGGGCGCCTCGTCCGGCGTCACCACGCGCGCCACCGGTCGCTGATCTCGTACCGTCCGACGCCGCTGTGCGCGGCGAGGGCGGGGACGTCGATCCCGTGCTCCGCGAAGGCCAGGTCGAGGTACGCGCACTCCGGGTCGATCGTCCCGGCCGCGAGCTCGCGCGCCTCCTGGGCAACGCCGTCACACCACTGGCCGGAAGGTCTGGTCGCCATGCCGGTGACGGTATGCGCGGCCTGTGACATCCCGCCCGGAATGGTGTGACACGTGGGCGGCTCCCGTCCACACCGTGGCATCCGGACCGGGGGCGGTGCCGAAGCGTTCGGGGACCGGTCACCCAAGCCACCGCTGCGGTTCGTCAACAGGCCGTCAACAGGTGCTCGCCGGCCATCCGCGTGTGCGCTCTCCCACACCGTGTCAGCAGGCGTCGAATGCTAGGGTCCGTACGGCGCTCCCCGAGGCGCCGTACTCCAAGGCACAAGGCGCAGCACGGGCTGGCGCCGCTCGCCGTATCTGCGTTCCCCAGGCAGAAGAAGGGGTCCTCGAATGCCGTCCGGCCGCCCGCGGCCGGCCAGTTCGCCGGCGCGGGGGGCCCAGGACGGACGAGGCGGCGGATCCCCTTTTCGTGCGGCCGGGCTTCTTCCCGCCACTTCTGATCCTGGAAGGACGCAATGACGGCTTCTCCCAACGACGGGACGGCGGCAGCCGACGAGACCCGGGCGACCCCGTCCGCCGGTTCCGCGCCGCTGCCCCGCCGGACGCAGAGGACGACCGCTATCGCCCAGGCAGCCGCCAGTACGAGTGCGACGCCCGCGGACTGGAACGAGGGCCGGACCGTGACGGAGCGGTCCCGGCGGGCCGCGGAGATCCCCGAGGAGGCCGCGGACCCCTCGGGGGAGTCCGGGTCCACGTTCGCCGACGGCTTCGCGGCGGGGCTCGCGTTCGCGCCGCGCCTGGCGGCAGGGGAGGCCGCGGACGCGGCATCGGCCCAGGTGGCAGGCCCCGCCGACGAGGTGGCGCAGGACGCCCGCCGCCGCCGGTCCCGCCGTACCGTCCTCGTCGTCGCGGTCCTGGCCGCGGCCGTTCTCGCGTGCGTCCCGTTCGCCGTGCGCGCCGTCCAGGGGGACAGCCGGGGCGCGGCGTCCGTCGCCGGCTCGGGCGGGCAGGCGCCCGCGGAGGCCGCCGCCCCCGTGAGTCCGTCCGCCTCGCGGTCGCCCTCCGCCACGACCAGGCCGCGGCAGGAACCGGGAAGCAGCGCGAGCGCCCGCGACAGCGCCGGCGTCACCCCGTCCCCGGAGCGGAGCGGCGGAAAGCCGGACGGCACCGCGCACCAGCCGGCGTCGACTGCCTCGCCGACCGCCTCGGCGACCGGTGCCCCGGTCCACGACACCGTTCCGGACGGGGCGATCCTCAACCCCGCCTCCGGCCGCTGCATCGACAACAGCACCCCGAACAACACGCCGGTCCAGCTGTGGGACTGCACGGGGAGCCCCCAGCAGACCTGGCGGCTCAAGCCGGACACGAGCATCCGGTCCGTGGGCCGGTGCCTGGACGTCGTCGGCGGCTCGCGGGACGACGGCGCGGGGATCCAGCTCGCCGACTGCAACGGCACCGGAGCCCAGCAGTTCCGGTTCGACTCCGCGCACCGGCTGGTCAACATCCAGGCCGGCAAGTGCGTCGCCCTCGCGGTCACCCCGGGTGTCAACGGCACCAGGCTGCAACTGCGGACCTGCGACAGCTCCGCCGGCCAGCGCTTCACCGCCCACTGAGCCGTACGCGCACCGGCCCCCGAGGGCCCCGCCACGACGCTGTGGTGAGGTCTTCGGGAAGCGTCCGATCGACTAGCGCAGCGACCGAAGGCCCGTGCGGACCTCGTCCACGAAGAGCTCCGGCTGCTCCCATGCGGCGAAGTGACCGCCCTTGGGCAGCCGGTTGTAGTGGACGAGGTTGGGGTAGGCCTGCTCGGCCCAGCTCCTGGGCGCCTGGTAGAGCTCGTCGGGGAAGACGCTGACGGCGACCGGCAGCTTGACGCCCTTGGCGCCGAAGAACGGGGTGGTGTTCTCCGCGTAGAGACGGGCCGCCGAGATCGCGGTGTTCGTCAGCCAGAAGAGCGTGATGTTGTCCAGGACGTCGTCCCGGGACAGGCCCTCGGTCACTCCGTCGAAGGCCCGGGAGATCAGGGCCAGGCTGGCCGCGTCGTGATCGAGCAGGAAGGCGGCCAGGCCGACCGGCGAATCCGCGAGCGCGGTCAGCGACTGCGGGCGCGAGCCCATCATGTAGGCGTAGTAGACGTGCCGGTACACGAAGTCCAGCTGCTCGACGGCGGCCTTCTCCTCGTCGTCGGCCAGGACGACGTCGGACGGCAGCGGGTTGCCGGCCAGGATCGCCGCCTCGATGGCGGGCGGGATCACCTTGGGCATGTTGGTGTGGATACCGACCAGGCCCTCGGGCTCCTGCACACCCATGAGGTCGGTGACCACCGCGCCCCAGTCGCCGCCCTGCGCGGCGTACTTGGTGTAGCCCAGGCGCTTCATCAGTTCGCCCCAGGCGCTCGCGATGCGCTCGGGACCCCAGCCCTTCGCGGTCGGCTTGCCCGAGAAGCCGTAGCCGGGCATCGACGGGATCACCACGTGGAAGGCGTCGGAGGCGTCGCCGCCGTGCGCGGTGGGGTCGGTGAGCGGCTCGATGATCTTCAGCTGCTCGACGACCGAGCCGGGCCACCCGTGCGTGACGATCAGCGGCAGGGCGTTCTCGTGCCGGGAGCGGACGTGGATGAAGTGGATGTCCAGCCCGTCGATCTCGGTCACGAAATGCGGCACGGCCTTGAGCTTCGCCTCGACCTTGCGCCAGTCGTACTCGGTGGCCCAGTAGCGTGCGAGTTCCTGCATCGTCGCGAGCTGCGTGCCCTGCGACTGGTCCGCGACGGTCTCCCTCTCGGGCCAGCGCGTCGCCACGATCCGCGCCCGCAGGTCCTCGAGCACCGAGTCGGGGAACTCGAACGTGAACGGGCGGATCGTTGTCTCTTCGGGGGTCACCGGCATGTGCTTCTCCTCGCTGTCGTCGGCGGCTCGGTGCCGCCGGCCCGTCCACGATGGACCGGGCGGATCGGGGTCGCCCCAGGGGAACCCCCGGGGTTCGTCCCCGGGGCCGCACACCCCGGGGATCCCCGGGGTCCCGACGGTCGATGACATGCCCAAAGGGATAAAATGCATGAAATGGGCGGCCCTCGGGCGGGCAGCCCGGCCGGCGGGGCGCGGCGCAGTGCCGACCGCGCCGGATCCGGTCCCCCCGCCCCACCGGCTGTCCAACGCACCAGGAGCGGATCAGGAAGTCGATCCATGGGCGCACCCGCTGTCGACACGCAGGTCGCACTTCACGGCCGGGATCCGGAGCTGGCCGCACTGGAGCGAGTGCTGACCACCGCCGCCGCGGGCAGCAGCGCCGTACTGGTGCTCCGTGGCGCGGCGGGGATCGGCAAGACCGCCCTGCTGGACCATGCCGCCCGGCGGGCCGCCGGGTTCCTCACCGTCTCTGTGGCGGGCGTCGAGTCGGAGATGGAGCTTCCGTTCGCGAGCCTCCACCAGCTCTGCGCACCCTTGCTGGACCGGCTTCACGAGCTGCCCGGACCGCAGCGGAACGCCCTGTCCGTTGTGTTCGGTCTGCGGGAGCAGGAGAGCCAGGAGGGTGGGGAGGGGGAAGCGGCGCCGCCGCAGCGGTTCCTGGTGGGCCTGGCCGTGCTGGGCCTGCTCGCGCGTGCCGCCGAGGACCGGCCGCTGGCCTGTCTCGTCGACGACGCGCAGTGGCTGGACGACGCGTCCGGGCAGGCCCTGGCGTTCGCCGCGAGGCGGCTGATGGCCGAACCGGTCGCCCTGGTCCTCGCGGTGCGGGAACCCGAGGGCGACCGTGCCCTGGCCGGCCTGCCGGAACTGCGCCTCGGCGGTCTCAGTGAGCGCGACGCACGGGCCCTGCTCACCTCGGTCGTGAACGTGCCCCTGGACCCACTGGTCCGGGACCGGATCGTCGCCGAGGCGCACGGCAACCCGATGGCGCTGCTGCAGCTTCCCGCCGCACTGAGTCCTGCCGAGCTGGCGGGCGGATTCTGGCTTCCCGAGGGGCGCCCCGTGGCCGGCAGCATCGAAGGCTGCTTCCACCAGCGGTTCCGCTCCCTGCCGCCGGACAGCCGGCGGCTGCTGCTGACCGCCGCGGCCGAGCCGACCGGGGACGCGGGTCTGCTGTGGCGCGCGGCGGGGCTGCAGGGGATACCGGCGGACGCCGCGCCGGGGCCGCCGCCGAGGCCGCGGGGCTCGTGGAATTCGGCGCACGGGTGCGCTTCCACCACCCCTTGGTCCGCTCCGCGGTCTATCGAAGGACCCCCGCGCCGAATCGCCGTACGGCGCATCGTGCCCTGGCCGAGGCCACCGATCCCCACCTCGATCCCGATCGCAGGGCGTGGCACCGCGCGCACGCGGCGGTCCGGCCCGAGGAGAGCGTCGCCTCCGATCTGGAGCGCTCGGCGGGCCGGGCGCAGCGAAGGGGCGGAGCCGCCGCGGCCGCCTCGTTCCTGGGACGGGCGGCGGAGCTGACGCCGGGTCCCGCCCGGCGTGTCGCCCGCGCGCTGTCGGCCGCCCAGGCCGCCATCGACGCCGGCGGGGCCGACCAGGCGCACGACCTCCTGGCGGTCGCGGAGGCAGGCCCGCTGGACGTCCTCCAGCGGGCCCGGCTGGAGCGGCTGCGGGCCCGGCTGGTGTTCTCGCAGGAACGTGGCGGCGATGCCCCCGGGCTGCTGCTCGACGCCGCGCGTCGGCTCGCGCCGCTCGACGCCGTCCTGGCCCGGGACACCCTGCTGGAGGCGTTCGGTGCGGCGATGTTCGCGGGCCGGCTGAGTACGGGACCCGGGCTGCGCGAGGTGGCCGAGGCGGTGCGCGCGGGGCCGCCGCCGCCCTCGCCGCCACGGGTGGTCGACGTCCTCCTGGACAGCGTGGCCCGCCTGGTCGTCGACGGCCACGCCGCCGGCGCCGACGCCGTCCGGCACACGCTGCGCGTCGTCCGGCAGGAGCAGGGGGCGGGTGCCACGGACCCGGACAGGCGGTGGCTGTGGCTCGCGTGCCGGGTGACCCCGGAACCGCTCGCGCCCGAGCTGTGGGACGACGACGCGTGGCGGGAACTCGCCACGGGCGCGGTGGACATCGCCCGTGAGGCGGGGGCGCTCGCCGTCCTCCCGATGTCGCTGACGTACCTGGCGTGCTTCCACGTGTTCGCCGGCGGGTTCGACACCGCGCAGGCCCTGATCGACGAGGCGACGGCGATCTCGGAGGCCGTCGGCGGCGTCCCCATGATGTACACCTCACTGGTGCTCGCCGCCTGGCGCGCCCACGAGGCCCCGGCGCGGGAACTCATCCGGGCCACCGCCGAGGAGGTGGCCGCCCGCGGTGAGGGACGCGTGCTCAGTCTCGCCGAGTACGCCACCGCGGTCCTCGAGAACGGCCTCGGCCACTACGACGCCGCCCTGGACGCCGCGACGCACGTCTGCCGGTACGAGGAGCCGGGTTTCCACGGGTGGGCCCTGGTCGAGCTGATCGAGGCGGCCGCCCGCAGCGGGCGGCCGGAGCTCGCCGCGCCGGCGCTCGAAAGCCTCTCGGCGCGCACCCGCGCCGGCGGCACCGAGTGGGCGCTCGGTGTCGAGGCCTGCTCACGCGCCCTGCTGAGCGACGACCGGGCCGCCGACGCGCTCTACCGGGAGGCGATCGACCGCCTCGCGCGCTGCCGGATCGCCGTGCACCTGGCCCGCGCGCGTCTGCTGTACGGCGAATGGCTGCGCCGACGGAACCGCCGCCAGGAGAGCCGTACCCAACTGCGCACCGCCTACGAGGCGTTCGGCGCGTTCGGGGCGGACGGCTTCGCCGAACGCGCCCGCCGCGAGCTTCTGGCGACGGGAGAGACCGTACGGAAGCGGGCGGCCGACACCGCGACCGAACTCACCGGCCAGGAGTCCCAGGTCGCCGGGCTGGCCAGGGACGGGCACACCAACAGTGAGATCGGCGCGCGGTTGTTCATCAGCCCGCGCACGGTGGAGTGGCACCTCGGGAACGTGTTCGCCAAGCTCGGAGTCAGCTCCCGCAGACAGCTCCGCTCGGTGCTCTCCCCGCCGTGAGGGGCCGGCGCGCGGTGTCAGATGAGGGTCAGGGTCAGGACCGCGGTGTACGTGCCGGGCGGCGTGGACGTCGGGGCGTCCAGGGCGAGCCCGGCCCCGAGGTCCGCGGTGCCGGGGCCGACGCCGGTGGCCAGGGTCCGGATGTCCTTCAGGCCGGTGCCGTCCCCGGGCGCGATCCGGTCGCCCGCCGTGACGGTCCGGACGTTGCCGTGGTTGAGGACGGTGGGGGTCCAGGTCAGGTGGTTCGCGTCGATGGTGTTGCCGGCCAGGTCGGCGAAGTCGCCCGCCTGGGCGGTGACCGTCCAGCCGATGTCGCCGGGCCGGGTGTCGGTGACCGTGACCGGCGCCAACTGCCCCGTGGTGTGCAGGAACTCGCCCGACGCGTCGAGCACCGGGGTCGGCAGCTCCACGTGCGGGTCGCCCGCGACGGAGAGCAGCAGCGCCCCGGGTTCGAGGGTCGTCGAGATCGTCGCCATCCGGTGCCCCGGCGCGCTGTCGTCGCACGGCGGGCCGCCCATGCGGTCGCACGCCCGCGGCTGGGGCGCGTTCTGGAGCACGACCGCGGCCGCGGCGACGCAGTCCGACACCTGGTCCCGGTCGAGCGAGGAACCCGGAATGCGGCGCACCGTGTCGAGACCGGCACGCACCAGCCCGGGGGGCAGCGGGGCGTTGCCCATGCGCGCGGCGTCCTGCTGGTGGCACAGGCCGTGGAAGCCGAACGCGCCGAGCTCCTGCCCCTGCGAGGCCGTGAACCGGTCGTCGGCCGCGGTCGGGACGATCAGATGGCCCACGAGGGGGAGCGGGTAGGCCCGGGGGTCCGGATTGGTGTACGCGGCGGTGGCGTCGACGATGCCGGAGGGGCCGGTCGTGGCCGTGGACAGGCCCACCGCGACGGCGCCGACCGTGGGGGTGGTGTAGTAGCCCGAGACGTTCAGCAGCCTGGCCGTCGTGAGGTTCGTGGCCAGCGTGTAGCTCGACTCCGCGTAGGTGATGGAGCCGTTGTTCGCGGGCAGGGCGACATAGCCGGTCACGCCGTTCGAGCCCGCCAGGGCCACGTCACCCGGCACGGTCGGGAAGAGCGCGGTCGTGCCGCAGTCCGCACCGCGTCCGGCCGCCGCGCAGTAGGCGCTCCACGCCGCGGGCTGCTCGTGGTCCAGCCACTGGGTCAGCCCCGCCGTGGTGGCGGCGTCGTCGGACCGGACGACCGGGGTGATCGCGAGGTCCGGCAGCGTGATGCCCGGGTTGTCGGCGCGGATCGCGGGATCGTTCCACCGGGTGATGGTCCTGGTGAAGATCCCCGTCACGGTCGCGCTGGACAGCCTCAGGTCGGTGATGCGCTTGCCGTCGACACGCAGGTTGTACGTGAAGCCGATTCCGCCCGCCACGACGGGGACATAGGCGTAGGGCCTGGTGGGCGGCGTGTCGTCGGCGTCCGTGCCGTACGGCAGTTCCGTGACCGCGAAGTCGGCCGTACCGTCACGGAACTGCTTCCGTCCGTCGGCGGAGCCCGTCGCGCTGTAGGCGACCCGGACGTCGTGCCGGGCGGCCCCGGCCCGCCACAGGTCGATCGTGTTCTGCGCCCACGTCGAACCGGCCCCGGAGACCGGCGCGGCGGAGTCGGCCTCGGCGGGTGAGGTGCCGGCGAGAGCGACGACGAACACCGCGGTCGCCGTGGCGGCCGTGCCCCTCAACCCGCGCCTGACCCGCGCCTGCGAGGAACTGCTCCGTACTGCCGCCCGGTTCGACCGTGCCATCGTCCGCCCTCTTCGTTCTGGAGCACGGTTGCCCGTGCCCGCGCGACATCCGGCACCGCCTCCCCAGGGTCCCGGCCGCATCCGCGCAAGGATGCGCGGCCTGCGGCAACCACGGCCGAAGGAAAGGTGAAGGACGAACGAACGCGCCCCCGCCGGAACGCAATTGAGCCCCCGGGAGCCGCCCGCGGCCGGTACGGCCGGCGCGGGCACCACCGGCAGCTCGCTACGCCACCTCGATGCCGTACTCCTGGACCAGTGCCTCCAGGCCGCCCGGGTAGCCCTTGCCGCCGATGACGAAGTCCCAGTCGCCGGTGGCGCGGCGGCGGAACGAGCCGAGGACCAGCGCGGTCTCGCCGGGGCGGCCGTCGGACACCTCCAGGCGGTCGAGTTCGGCGCCCGAGGAGTCCAGGAGCCGGATGCCCGCATCGGTGAAACCCGACAGGTCGGCGTCGGCATTGGCGACGGGATCGACCGCCGCCACCAGGACCAGCCGGTCGGCCCGCTCCGGCAGCGCGTCGAAGGCGACCCGGATCGCCGCCTTGTCGGGGGCGGCCTCCTCGACCGAGCGGACCGAACCCTCCGGCGTCCGGGGGTTGTTGTAGAAGACGAAGTGGTCGTCGCTCAGCACCCGGGAGCCCTGGCAGACGAGCGCGCAGATGTCCAGGGCGACAGCGCCGGACCACGACATCCCCAGGACGTTGTGGTCGGCGGGCCGCTCCACCTCCGGCGCCGCGGGAGGAGGCGTGCGGGCCGGCCGCTGCGCGGGCGCGCCGTCGCCCAGCCTGCCGCGCAGGCCGTGGCGGTGCAGCAGGTCGACCAGTTCGCCCCCGGACACCAGCTCCAGCGGCTTGCCGTTGGCAAACGTACGGGACCCCGGGCCGAACCCGGAGGTGGTGACGAGCACGCCCTTGTTGGCGCCGGCGTCCTGCACGGTGCCGTACAGGTCGCGGACGGCGGTCGGCGGCACCGTGCTGCGGTAGCGCTTCACCTGCACGACGATCTTCCCGCCCCGTATCGGGGCGGGATCGTCGGCCTCGACGTCGACACCGCCGTCGTTCGAGCGCTGCGTCGTCACCGCGCGCATGCCCATCGCCCGGAACAGGTCCGCGACCAGCGACTCGAAGGCGATCGGATCCATGGTGTACAGGTCCGGCTCGTCGTCCCCGCCGTGCGAGACGACGTCCCCGCCGACGTCGCCGGGCACCCGGCCCGGCCGCACCGCGGTGCGCTGGTCGGGGCGCGCCGACAGCTGCCCGCGAAGGCCGTCCACGAGGCAGTCCACCGCGTTCACCTGCTCCAGGTCGAGCGCGGTGAAGGCCGGGCGCGCGGCCATGACCGTCGCCAGGACGAGCTCGGCGCGCCGGCCCGTCGCCGGGTCGTGGTCGTCCACGAAGCCGTTCAGCGCCACCGACTCCAGCGCCCCGAACTCGTCGGCCGCGAAGAGCTCGCGCAGCACCAGCAGCACGCACTGCGCCAGCACGTCGCGGTACAGCGCCCGCCGCTGGGCGACCGGGCGGGCCGTCTCTTTGTCCTGGTCCGTGGACGGCATGTAGCGCACCGACTTCGCCTCCGGGACGATGCCGTACTTCGGCAGCTCCCAGTTCACGACCAGCTGCCGTCCGGCCGGGTCGTAGGCGGCGGACAACTGCCGCGGCATCGCCTCGGGCCACGCCGAGGACGCGTACAGCGCCGCGGAGAAGTACTCCACGGCCGCCTCGGGATCCCCGTTGCGCAGTGCCGTGGCCATCTGAGCCATCGCGGTGTTGTGCCGGCGTATCTCCCCCAGCTGGGCGGCCGCCCACTGGTCGTACTGCTGCCGGTACGCCGCCAGTTGGCGCTGCCGCTCGGCCTCGGCGGCCTGGGCGGCGTGCCAGTCGCGCTCGAACCGGGCCCGCGCCTCGTCCTGCGCCCGGTCACGGCGGTGCGCCGTCAGTCCCCAACCGCCCTGGGCCTGGTACTGGTTCGGGTCCGGCATCGGGAGAGGGAGGGCCAGGGGGCCCGGAGCGAACGCCTCGACCTGCTCCGGCCGGGTGAGCGAGGCCGACCGGAACGCCGGGGCCCGGCAGCCGGAAGCCAGCAGGCCCGCCAGGGACGCGACCCGCGCGTCCAGTTCCTCGGTCCGCCGGTGTGCGTCCGCCTCGCGGTGCCGCCGGTACGCCGCCTGCTGCTCACGATGCCCGCGCGCCATGTCCCGCTCGTAGGCGCGCTGCTGCCGCTCCGCATCCCTCTGGCGCTGCACCTGCGAACGCAGCTGCGCCTCGCGCTGCCGCTGCTGCTGGCGCTGCGCCTCGGCCCAGATGCCGGCCAACCCGCTGGAACGACGACTCATGCCGCTGGTCCTCCCCCGGGACACCGTCGTCCCACCCGCAACCGTCCGCCGGCTCCCCACCGGCAACAATCGGACACCCTAGTCGGTATCCGGCCTCACTCCCATGGGCCGGACACCCGCTTCTGCCTCCCGCGCGGCATCAGGCGTCCCGCCACGGCAACGGGTCCGGGCGCCGGTACCACCACCAGCCGCGCTCGACCCGGTCGCCGTCGTGACCTGCCAGCTCACGGACGAGGACGTGCCCGGGGTCGTCCACGGTCGACGCGGCGAAGACGTCGTCCACCTCGGACAGGGCCGACAGGAGCCGTGCGGCGCCCCGTCACCGTCCTCGTGCCCCAAGTCCACCCCGCTCACCGGCACGTCCAGTACGGCCGCCAGGGCGGCGGCGAGGGTCGACGAGGAGAAGGTCGTAGATCATCGCGAGGTCCTGTCGTGGGCGTCACGCGGCGGCGGGCGGGGATCCCCTGATGGTCGCGTGCGGTGTGCCGGCGCCGCAGGTGGTTTTCCGCGGTACCCGGACCGACATATGTCTGTGGCACACTACGGCCCTCGAACAGTGGGGGAGGGGCCGTCACATGCAGCGGGTCAAGGGTGCCGCGCCGGATCTCGGCAAGACCGATGTCTGGTCGAAGTTCCGCGGGCTCACATGGTGGCAGTGGCTGCTGTCGGTGCTGCCGCTGGGCCTGTTCATCGGCGGAGCCCTGGGCGCGGGCATCGGCTTCCTGGGCGTCGCGGCCAACACCTCGATCGCCAGGAAGCAGTTCTCGACACCGCTCAAGGCACTCGCCATGACCGGGGTCGTCGTGGCCGTCTACCTCGTCTGGCTCCTGGTCGGGGCCGTCCTCTACGCCCTGACGGACTGAGACCGGGCGGGGGGCGTTGTGACGGGCACGATCCCCGCGACGCCCCGGGGCCCGGCAGCACGTTCCGCGAGGTCTTGCGGCGGTCCCCCCCCGCGGCCGAGGGTGCCTGACCCACGGCAGGACAGGAGCGCGCCTGCGGAGCAACCCATTGCCGGCGACGCGACCCGTGCGCCGCTACGCGGTACGGGTCCGCCGCGACAGCGGTCAGCCCGGTCACTGGAGGCCGAGTTGCCGGCCGACGTGCCGTGCGTCCGCCGTCGTCCGCCAGATGACGTCGACCCCCACCTCACCCGGGGCGGCAGGCCCCTCCGGCACGGGGAAGCGCTCGACCTCGGTGAAACCCAGGCGGCGCGCGACGGCGCCACTGGCGCGGTTGGCCGCGTCGTGGTGGATCTCGATGCGGTCGATGCCCGTCAGCCGGAAGCCCTCGCGGACGAGGGCGGCCGCGGCGGCCGTGGCGAGGCCCTGTCCCGTCCACCGGGGGTGAATCCAGTAGCCGATCTCGAGGCCGCCCGCACCGATACGGCGGTGCAGCCCGCAACCGCCGATCACGGTCGCGCCCGATGTGATCGCGTAGGCGAAGGTCTGCCGGCTCTCCCACTCGTCGTGGACCCGGGCCAGGAACGCGGCGGTCTGCGGTCTGCCGTGGTCTGCCGCCCAGGGCATCCACGGCAGGAGATGGTCGAGGGATTCGTCGATCGCCCGGTGCAGGGCGTCGAGATCGCTCCCGCGCCACCGGCGCAGTTCGACCCGGTCGGCATTGAGGCTTTCGGCAGGCTCCTCCATGCGCGGATGCTCTCGCGGCCCGGCCGGGGCCGGCAACGCGATATCGCCTGCCGCGGAAGCCCTCCGCGACGCATGCGCCGCGGAGGGGAGGACGGCCGGGCCGGCTACGACCGTGCCACGGGCACGACGTAGGGGAAGCGGTCGGTCCGCAGGTGCTCGGAGACGGACGGCCTGAGTCCCGACGGCACCGCCGTGTTGGTCACCAGGGACAGCATCGCCTCGGGCGCGTTGTCGGCCGGGGTACGGCCGTTGCGGGTGGCGAAGCCGTAGGTCGCGGGCGTTCCGACGACGTAGGGCAGCACGTCGGGGAACAACTCCCGCGCCACGGTCCGGCCGTAGCCCTCCGGGTCGCCGCTGGTCCCGGTGGCCGCGACGACGGCCGCGACCTGGCCCGCGACGACGTCGCCGGCGGCGGCGAGATCCTCGGAGGGGTGCCGGGTGTTGGCGGGGTTGCTGAAGTCGGTGTCGCCGGGCCAGAAGATGGGCCACATCATCGGGTGCCCGCCGCGGTTGATCTGCCGCCACCCCCCGGCGTCGGTGGCCAGCTTGGTCGCGCACCAGACGCCCGTACGCGCCCCGGGACGCAGCCGCGCGTCCTCGTGCGGCACTTCGAGCACAATCGATTCCACGGTGGTGCCGGTGAAGCTGTTCCGCGCCTCGCCCGGACGCCAGTCGGAGAGGTCCACCGCCGACCCCTTCGCCACCGCGCCGTTGACGACGGCCAGCAGGGACAGGTCGATGTAGAAGGAGTCGGAGATGCGCCCGGCCCAGACGCGGATGCCGTCCGCGGCGGCCGTCCCACCGGTGCGGCCCTCCAGGACCAGGTCGCCGTCGGCGGAGTCCTCGCGCGCCGCGTCCCCGGTCAGGACGTGCAGCCGCAGGGTCTGCCGGTCGTCCTCGTCGGGCTCGCCGAAGGAGACCCGGTAGGTCAGGGTCTCGAAATCGGCGCCGTCGAAATGCACCTTGAATTCGTAACGCGCTTCCGGGTGGAATCCCGGCTGGGCGTAGACACCGGTGATGTCGGAATTGACGTCCATGACGAATACCGTGCTGCGCTCACCGGGAAAGACATACAGGTCGTCGATGAACAGCTGACCGTTCTGGGCCGCCAGCGGAGTGTCGAGATGATGCGACATGGTCGGTCCTTGATTCTCTCGGTTTTTCTTCGGCGTTTTCCCTACTGCGCCATCCTCGCGGGGCGGGCGGCTGCCCGGTACTGCCCAATGGGGAATGCCCTCATAAACTGAGGTTATGAGCGATGCGCCTCCCGACCTGGGCAGTCTCCTGCTGCTGACGCTGGTCGCCGAACTCGGCAGTCTGGGCCGGGCCGCCGAGCGGATGGGGATCAGCCAGCCGGCCGCGAGCAAGCGCCTGACCCTGCTCGAACGGCGCCTGGGGCTGACGCTGGTGAGCCGCGACACCCGCGGGTCCGCGCTGACCACCGAGGGCAAGGCGGTGTGCCAGTGGGCGGGGCGGGTGCTGGCCGAAGTCGACTCGATGATGGTGGGCGTTGCCGCGCTGCGCGGGGACCACGCCCTCGACCTGCACCTGGCGGCCAGCATGACGCTGGCCGAGCACTTCGTACCGCGCTGGATCGGCACGCTTCAGCGGCGGTCGCCCGACGTCTGCGTCAGCCTCAAAGTGACCAACTCCGAACAGGTCGCCGCGCTCGCGGCAAGTGGCCGTATCGGCCTGGGTTTCCTCGAGGCGCCCACGGTGCCCTCCGGGCTGGGCTCCCGGCAGGTGGGCGCCGACCGGCTGGCCGTCGTGGTCGCGCCGCAGCACGCCTGGGCACGGCGGCAGGAGCCGGTGGACCTGGCCGAACTGGCCCGCACCCGCCTGATCGTCCGCGAAGTGGGCTCCGGCACACGGGAGACCATCGAGCGCGTGCTCGCCGGCGCGGGAGTCGAGCCGGTCCGGCCCCTGATGGTGCTGGACGCCAACGCCGCGATCCGCAGGGCCGTGGCCGAAAACGCCGGTCCCGCCGTGCTCAGCGCGATCAGCGTCCGGGACGACCTGGCCGAGGGCCGCATCGTCGAGGTCCCGGTGACGGGGGCCGACCTGCGGCGCCGGCTGCGCGCCGTATGGCCCGAGGACCGCCCGCTGACCGGCGCGGTCGAGGAACTGCTCCACATCGCGGCCCGCGCCTGACCGGCGGCATCGGCGACGTGGTCCACCGAACGTGCCGGGGGTCACGGTTCGTCACCATCCGAGCAGTGGCCCACCCAGGACCTGGCCGCCGATGTGTGCGGCGAGCTTCCGGGCCCGGGCCAGGTCACCGAGCCTGTCCACATGGACGTGGACGGTGTGGTCAGCGGCCCAAGGAGGGCCCAACTGGGGGTTGTTGCCGTGGAACACCACCTGGACGCCGTCGTACTTCAAGGACCCGTGGCGACCGGTCTCCGGATCGTCCGGCCACATGCCGCGCCAGCTGATGGCCGCCGTCCCGCGGCCGAGAACCGCGGCGAAGCGCTCCTCCACACCTCCTCCGGGAACGTCCACCATGAGATCGAACGGCAGATGCCGCTCCAGTGCGGGGTCGTCCGCCGCCGTCACCTCGATACCGAGCAGGGCTGCCTCGCCGGCCGGGCCGCTGCGCTTGCCGGTGTACTCGAAGGCGGCCTCGGGCAGGACCGCAGCCATCCGCCGCAGGTCCGCGACCGTCCGCAGTTGGGCGAAGAGCCCTACCTCGTCCTCGCATTCGGCCAGCAGCGCGCGCAGGCGAGAGGCCTGCGCGAACGCCGCGGTCGCGTCGGTGGTCCGGAGGACGGGATATGCCGCCGAGTTGCCCATGGACCGAACCGTCGCATGCCCCCGAATGCCCGGGCCACCGCATCGCGCCCACGATGCCCGGGGGCCGGTCAACCCACCCTGATCCAGGGGCCTGTCACCGACCGCGATCCCGTCACGGGGGGTTGGCCGCCGCGCGGCAGGCACCGGTCGCGGCGCCGCCCGGCACGCCGGCCCCGGTCAGCGCGTTCACGCACCCCCTCAGGTCGCCGTGCACACCTTGGGTGCAGGCCGTTCTGACGGCGTCCGTGACCTCGACGCCGGTCTGCCGGACCATGTTCGTGCAGGCCGGGATGTCCGCGTGGGCGACGGGGACGGCGAAGGCGCCGCCGCCGAGTGCGAGGGTCAGACCGGTGAGGACACCGGCGAAGCGGGCCGACATACGCATGGGAGGCACCTGCTCTCCGGGCTGGTCGGGGATTCGAGGCGCCGAGCGGTAGGACGAGCGCGGCTCGGCAGCACCACCCCTCCTTCCTCCGACACTAGAACAGCCCACTGCCACGCGCACTCCGGCCCGGCAGCGGCCCATCCGGCACAACGCCAGGGGACCGCCGACGCACCGGAACCTGACGATTTCCGCGCCGAGTCGGCATCGTCGGCTGCCCTGCTGCCCTGCTGCCCTGCTGCGCGCGGCGGGCCCCGGACGGACCGTCTTCGCGGCCGGAGTACACGAGGCCGCCTCCGTGACGGCACCGGCCGGCGGCCCCGCGGACCTGCCGCTCCCGGCGGCCGGCCGACGAAGGCAGGGGCGGTGTGCCGGCCGTCCTCAACCGCTCGCCACGGGTGTGGAGCCGATGGCCGCGCAGGCCGCCCGGTCCGTGGGGTAGCCGTCCGCCGGATAGACGACCGGCGCGCCGCGCACACGCCCGCCGGGGGCGGGCGGAGAGATCGGGAACCAGCACGCCGCGAACCGGGCCGGCTGCGGCCTGCCCTGCCACATCGTGCCCCAGGCCGCCGCGCAGGTACGCGTGGGGTCGTGCGGATCGAAGTCCTTCTCGAACCCCGGCGGCGGTTCACTGAGGTCCGCCTCGGCCGTCAATGTACGGGCGCACATGACCCTGGTCCCGTCCTGCCCCCACGGCCCGAGCGTCGCGACGGCCGCCGTACTGGCGCCCCCGAGCAGTGCGGCGGCTACACCGGCGACCAGGAACAGGCGGCGTCGGCTCCGGGGACCGCGCGCGGGGGACGGCTCCTCGGCGGCGCGTCGCAGGACGTCGTGCAGGACGCGGCGGCCCGCGGCGGACTCCGCCCAGCCGTCGGTGCCGTCGTCGGGGCGCACGGCCCGGACGGCGGCGAGATCGGGCGCGTGCCGGGTCGTGCCCGGGGTCTTCTTCATACCGACTCCTGCCGGGCGAAGTGAGGGTGCCGGCGAGTACCGGGGACAGGCGTTGCGGGGTCCGCCTCGGTCAGCGCGGCCCTGAAGCGTTTCCGCGCGCGGTGCAGGCGTACGGCGAAGGCGGCGGCCGTGCAGCCCATGACCGCGGCCGCCTGGCGCGCCGTCAGGTCGTACCAGGCGCTCAGCAACAGCGCCTCACGGTCTGTCTCGGAGAGCGTCAGCAGCGCGGCGCCCACTTCGGAGCGGGTCCCGATCGCGTCCCCGATCTCCTCGCTCCCGGGCCGGTCGGCCAACGCCGCCATGCGCGCGGTCGCCGCGAGGTACCGCCGGTCGGACCGCACCCGGTTGGCCAGCAGCCGCCGGGCCGAGGCGAGCAGCCACGGCAGTGCGTCGTCGGGAACGGCGCCGTACTTGTGCCAGGCCAGCACGAAGGTCTCCGAGAGGATCTCCTCGGCCGTCTCCCGGTCCGTGCGGTGCCGCAGGTATCCGAGCACGCGGTCGGCATGCGCCGTGTAGAGGGCCTCCAGCGCCTGGTCCCGGGCGGCGTCGTCGACGGTTGTCCGTCGTCGCTTCACTGCACCTCCGTGATGTCGTCCGTCAATCAGGAGATGTACGGCCGGGCAAGGATTCTTACCGCCCCCGGCGAACTCGGTCCGCCGGCTTCGGGGCGGGACCGCCCGGAACCGTGGGCGGCGGTCAGCCGATCCAGGGCGCGTCGCGACGGGCCAGTCCGTGGTCGATCCGCAGCCGCATGGACGGGTGGATGTCCAGCCCGTCCAGCAAGCCCGGGTGGACGAAGGCCACTTCCCTGCTCTCGCTGCTGGTGCGGAGTCCGCCGCCGGTGATGCGGGCGTGGAAGCAGATCGAGAACTGCTGGCGCACCTCGCCGTCGTCGTAGGCCATGACGTGCGCCGGGTCGGTGTAGATGCCGACCAGGCCGGTCACTTCGACGTCGAACCCGGTCTCTTCTCTCGTCTCGCGTACGGCCGCGGCCGCCGCGGACTCCCCGATGTCGATCCCGCCGCCCGGCAGTGCCCACAGGTTGTTGTCGGTCCTGCGGATGAGGAGGATCTCCCCGGCGCCGTTGAGGGCGACGGCCGTGACCGACGGGACGATGCTGTTCGCCTCGGGGGCGTTCGGGTCGTTGAAGTAGTCGACGCGGGCCATGCGTCCCAGCCTCGCACAGGGCTTCGTTCCCGGTCAGGGGCGCGGTGCGGCGTCGCCCAGGTCCCTTCCGTCCAGGACCTCGACGTTGACGACGACCGTCTCAGTCGGGTCGATGCCGAGCAGGATCACCACCTCGTCGTCCTCGTCCAACGCACAGAGGCAGGGGGTGGGTGAGCCCTTCGGTGCCGTCAGGAGGGTGCGGCATGCGGGTGTGCAGTCGCATGCGCCGTAGAACCGCAGGGTCGGGATCTGCTCAGTGAGGACCCCGCCGTCCGGCTCCAGCAGGCGCAGGATGTCGGCGGCCGACTCGGGAAAGACCTCCGCGAAGAGCGGCAGTTCGGCGGTCACGGGGCTGCGGGGGCCGTCAGCCGCGAGGCGTCGTCGAAGACGCCCACTGCGTACGCCACAGCCGTGCCCTTCCAGGAGGGATGTCGGACCAGGCGGGCGAAGCCGACCGGATTCGAACCGGCGTCCTCGCGATTTTGGAGACCGCGCGCGACTGCCTCTGCGCTACGGCTTCGCCCGGGGGCGATCCTAGCCTTCGTGCCGCCGGCGTTGACGACCCACCGCCCGCGGTCCGGCACGCTCAGTGACCCGGCATCGGCCCGGACAGAGGTCACGGCCTGTCGACGCGGGCGAGGACGACCGCGTAGCGGCACTCGGCATCGCTGGTGTTGGCGAAGACGCACGCCACGGGCTCGGCGACCTCGATCGAGTCGCCCGGGCCGAGTTCGTGCACCACGTCGCCCTCGTGGAAGGTCAGCCGGCCTTCGAGGACCCAGACGGCCTCCCGCTGGAACGCCAGGGACGCGGCCGGATACGGCACCCGGGCGCCGGGCGGCAGGTGGACCTCGGCGATGTCCGCGGGGAATCGCGGTCCGGTGATCTGGCGCCGGCGATAGCCGGTGGCGGGATCGTGCCATTCCGCGGCGTCGGCGATCCGGTGCACCCCTGCGGCCTCGGCCGGGATGAGCAGGGCGGAGAGCGGGACCTGGAAGGCGGCGGCGAGCTTGCCGAGCACGACGGCGGTGGGGCTGCTCTCGGCGCGTTCGACCCGGTTGATCATGGCGCGGGACACGCCGGAAGCGTCCGCGAGCTGCGCCAGGGTCCATCGGCGCCGCTCCCGTTCACCGCGGATGCGAGCGGCGATCTGAACGACCAGGGGATCTACTATGTTGGACACAGGTCTACTATACGAGAAAAGGCCGGTCCGGCAGGACAGCCGGCAGATCCGGGCGGCGTCCGCGGCGCTGCGCTCACGCGGCGGCTCCCCGTCGACCCGCCTGTGCATTCCACACGTTGGAGGACCCATGGAACTCGGTCTCGCACTGCCCACCGCCGGGCCGCAGACCTCGCCCGAGACGATCGTCAAGGTCGCCGTCGAGGCCGAACGGCTCGGTTACGCCGCCCTGTGGACGTTCGAGCGCCTGCTGCGCCCGCTCGACAAGATCGTGCTGTGGACGGGCGGCGAACCCCAGATGCTGCCGGAGTTCTACGGCTCGACGTACGAGCCGCTGGAGACGCTGAGCCACATCGCCGCCGTGACGGAGCGGATCAAGCTGGGCACCGCGATCCTCGTGGCGCCGCTGCACGTGCCCGTGATGCTCGCCCGCCGGCTCGCCACCCTGGACCGGTTCAGCGGCGGCAGGGTCGTCGCCGGTCTGGGGCAGGGCTGGCAGCACTACGAGTTCGAGACGGCGAACGTGCCGGTCGGCCGCAAGGGCGCCCGTACCGAGGAGTTCATCACGGCGATGCGGGCCGCATGGGGCCCGGACCCGGTCCGGCACGACGGCGAGTTCTACCGGATCGCGCCGTCGCAGGTGAACCCCAAGCCCGTCCAGGCCCGCATTCCGGTGCTGCTGGCCGCGAACGCGCCGGCCGCCGTCAAGCGCGCCGGCCGGATCGCGGACGGCCTGATCCCGATCACCTCCTCGGTGGAGGAACTGCGCGGCATCGTCTCCACGTTCCATGACGCCGCCCGGGAGGCGGGCCGTGACCCGGCGGACCTCATGGTGGTCAACCAGGTGCCGTGGCCGACCCCGGTCACCCGCGAGCCGATGGGGGAGGGCCGGCCCTTCCTCGGCGGATCGCCCCGGCAGATCGCGGAGGACCTCGTGGCCGCCCGCGAGACCGGCGTGACCCAGGTGTACCTGGCCGGCGGCCAGGGCCTCGGGCTCGGCGTGGGCCTGCAGGCCGCGGACGTGGACCCGTGGCTGGAGCTGCTCGGCGAGGTGATCGAGGCGGCCGACCGCCTCGGCGCCTTCGCGCCCTGAAGCGCGTGGGTACCGTCGGCCGCCGGTCCGGCGGGTGTCACATACGCCGGGGGTGATCGGTCTCTTTGGTGCGGCGGGTGCCGGAGGAGGCAGCCGCCGGTTCGCAGCCACAGCGGCGGCCTCTGCGATCACGCGTTCTGCACAGTGAGGATGACGGACCATGACGGCTCATGGCGATCTGCCCGCCCCGCAACAAGGACTCCTTGTCACGCACTTCCTGACCGTACGTGACGTGGAGAGGTCACGGACCTTCTACGCCGACGTGTTCGGCGGCGAGGTCGTGATGGAGGAGAACCCGGCGATCGTGAAGGTGGCCAACAGCTGGATCATCATGAATCCCGGGGGCGGCCCTACACCCGACAAACCCGGCGTCACTCTTGAAGTGCCGCAGAGCACCGAGCGGGTGTCGAGCTTTCTCAATGTCCGCGTCGCCGACATGGCCGCCTTCCACGCCCATGCGGTCGCCAAGGGCGCTCACTTCCTCACGGAGCCCCTCGACCGCGGTGCGGAACTCCGCTGCTACCTGCGCGATCCGGACGGCTACCTGATCGAGGTGGGTCAGTCCACCGGCCTGCTCCGAGGTCTCCATGCCGGCTGACCCACCGGCCCGTACCCCTGCCCCCGCCGAGCGGCCACCACTGATCGAGGTACTCACGATGACCACGGAGAATGTCCGGCACCCGAGCCTGATCGCGCCGGTCGGGCATGTCGAGCCCGTCCCCCGCCGTATCAGGGGGACGCTGGGAGGCCGCGTCGCCTTCGACACGCGGCGCGCACTCTACGTATGGGAGTGGCCCGCCTATCCCCAGTTCAGCATCCCGGTCCGCGACATGGTCGACGCGGAACTCGTCGACGAAGGACACAGCGAGCCGCACGGCGCCGGACCCGCACGGCGCCACACCCTCAAGGTGGGAGCAGAGGTCCGAGAGGGCGCGGCGTGGGTGTGGGAGGACGGCGCTCCCGAGGCCCTGCACGGAACCGTCCGCTTCGAGTGGGACGCGCTCGACTCCTGGTTCGAGGAGGACGAGCCGGTCTTCGTCCACCCCCGGAGCCCCTACTCCCGTGTGGACGCGCTCCGCTCCTCCAGCAGCGTCCGCGTGGAACTGGAGGGCGTCGTGCTGGCGGAAGCGCCGCGCTGCGTCAAGGTGTTCGAGACCGGCCTGCCGACGCGGTACTACCTCGACCGTCTCTCCGTCGACTTCACCAGGCTGCGCCCCTCCGGCACGGTGACCCGCTGCCCTTACAAGGGGACGACGAGCGGCTACTGGTCGTTCGACGGCGAGGCCGCCCCGCACGAGGACATCGCATGGGCCTACGACCTGCCGACATTCCAGGCCAACCGCATCGCCGGCATGGTCGCGTTCCTCAACGAGCGCGTTGATCTGTACGTCGACGGAGAACTGCTGCCGAGGCCCTCCGGGCTGTTGACGTGACGGCATGCGTGCCCGCCGCCGGAAACTCTCGGGCGGGCAGGCACTATCCCCGGTGAAGTTCCGCTCCCGCCGCTGCGTGCTGCGAACGCAGCTCGCGGGGGCTCACTCCGTACGCCGCCTTGAAAACGCGGCTGAAGTGGGCCGGGCTGGCGAACCCCCACCGGTGGGCGATGGCTTCGATCGTCATGAACTGATGCACCGGCGAGACCAGTTCCCTCCTGCATTCTTCGAGGCGCTGCGTCCTGATCCATTCACCGAGGGTGATTCCCGCCCGGGACAGGGTCAGGTAGAGCCAGCGTACGGAGACGTCGTGCTCGGCGGCGATGCGCTCGGCGGTCAGGTCGGGGTCCGCCAGATGGAGGCGGACGTACTCCTGGACACGCTCGAGCAGTGTGTTGTTCAAGGGCGCCCTGGCCAGGTCGTCCCGGTCCATGACCACGGTGACCACGGCCCTGATCAGGTCGACCGAGGGCTCCGTGAACAGGGCGGTCTCGGCTTCGCCGGCCGCGGCCTGACGGGCCAGCCGGGTGAAGAACGCCGCGGTCGCGCCCACGACCGGGCGCTCCGAACTGAGCGGTACGGCTGTGATCCGGTCGAGCAGGGACGGCCGCAGCCCAAGGACCTGCCTGGGAACGCGCACGAGAACCGCATGTACGGAGCCGCGGAAGAAGACCTCGTAGGGCTTCGCATTGTCGAGCACCGTGAGATCCCCGGCCTTTATCAGTCCTTGCCTGCCCCCCTGCTCGAACTGGGTCACCCCCGATTCCTGGATGGAGACGAGAATCTGCGGCACCATGTCCTCGTCCACCGGGGCACCAGTGCGCCGAAGGCGGGCCACGTTCCAGCCGATCTGCGAGATCTTCACCGACCCCAGCGCGCTGGTGGTCACGTGGGCCCGCTGGCGATTCGGGTTCTGCGGAAGCTCCACCTCTATGCGGCCGTTGACGGACCACGAGAATTCACGGATCGCATCCGCGCGATCACCGGGAGCGAGCGACGCGGCGTCGAGTAGATATGCCATGCGAGCGCCCTCCTGAACCGGTCGCGGAGCCTGCGTAGCGGGGCAGACTTCCACGGTACTGCGCCCAGTGGCCCATTTCGCAGATTTTGCTGCATTATGCACCTTTATTTCCGCTCTCGCCCTTGCGGTGCGCCGGCGGGCCGCCGGGGGTTCAGGGCAAGAGGGGGTGGGACGCCCGAGCAAGCCTTCCGGCAACCCCTGATCAGGAGACCCGGCGCGGGGGGAGCCCTGAACGAAATCTCCAGACTTCCGGGTCCCATGGTTCTGCGAGCCACTCGATCAGTCGGCCAACCCCTGCTTCGAACGCAGAACCCAGTGATGTGTGGTGGTCAATGGCGAGATTGCGCTGATTGATGAAATGAGCGTTGTGGTTCTCGGCGCACCAGCAGGCCACGCTCAGAGCGGCGCAGACGTTCAGGTTGCCCTCGACGGTCCATTCGATGTCGAGTGCGAGCTCCAGCCAGTCGGCCTCCTTGTCGTACAGGGAGATCTCCGTGAGCAGGATCTCGGGTACGCCGCGGCGGACGTCTTCCCCGGGACAGGTGATGTGCTGGGGAAACCATTCCCACTTCGGCTCGTTCCCCGATGGCCGTTCGCCATCGAGGGCTGCGGCCGCATGTCGCATGCGCAGGTGTTCCGCCGCCTCGGCGTGAGGGAACAAGGTGGGCAGGGGCACGCTGCTGAAGGGCCCGCTCTGCATGGTCATGCACACAGTCTGAAGAAGCACAGCTGTTTGTGCGGAGGAACTTCTTGATCCCAGACGTCGACGGTTTCGAACCGTCGACAGGCGACCGCGGCAAGTCGTCATTGGCCGCGGCTGACCGCCCAATGCGGCACGCCGACAAAGCCAGTGGCCGCCGGCGGCGTGCCAAGGCATGTCAGAGCTCGACACTAGGCTCCCGCACATGATCCCCCGTTCGGACGATGGCCCCGTACCGCTCAAGCAGGAGTTTCTCGCTGACTTGAGCGTCGAGGGGGAGGAGAACGACGACGCGCTGATCGAGAAGCTGCGCGCCCGGGCGTGCGATCCGGGTCGTCGATTCGATACGGCTGACCTTCCGGTGAGTTGGATAGCGGTGCGCTACGGCAGTGCGCACGTGGAGCAGCTCCAGGACGTCTTCAGGTCGTACAGCAGTGATGGGACGGTCCAGCTCAAGTCCGACGTCGCGGAGGTGACCGGCTACTACGCGGACGCTCCCCGCGGCCCGCTGTTTCCGCCGATATCCGTTGCGGACGTCGAGGAGGCAGAGCGCAGAATCGGGCGCCGCCTTCCCGGACTGCTACGGCGCGTCTACACCGAGGTGGCCGACGGAGGTTTCGGCCCCGACTCCGGCCTGGCCTCACTGACCGACGGCAACAGGGCCCCAGGACACCTGACGGACTGGCCGAGCGCGGTCGGTGTCCGTGAGCGCAACCGTACGCGTGGAGTGCCCGCATCGTGGCTGCACCTCGCCTACGGCGGCTGCACGATGGAGTGGCACCTCTCACTTGCCGCGGTCGGCAACCCCGTGCTGCTCTACGACAACGACGGCTGGGTACCCCACTGGGACGAGGATGCGCACGACGGCCTGAGGCACGCGACCGCCTCACTGCGGAGATGGCTGTGGACCTGGGCGGACGGCGGGGACGTCTGGGACGAGGCACTCAACCGCTGCAGCCCCGCGTGCCAGGGGCGCGAAGACGAGCGCCGCGGGTCCGATGATCACTGAAACGCATCTTACGTACGGAGGAGTCCCTGTGACCGAAGGCGGAATCCAATGGATTTCAGAGGCCTTTGACACCTACTGCCTGACCTTTGCGCGAGGGTTGGGAATTGCCGAACTGGTCCGCAGGATGGGGGGCGATCCCGGCACGATCCGCGAAGGACTCACCGCCGACGAGGCGATGGAATGGTCGTACGGGAAGGGACTGGTGGCCCGGCTGGGCACGTGCGGTGGGTGGGCGTTCGCGCTGGAGCACTGGAGCGACGAGGGTATGGAGCGAAGAACCCTCCGCGATGTCGCTCGGGGGACCGAGGCGGTCGTGTACCTCAACAGTGGTGGGCCGCCCCGTTGGTTCCTCTATGCCGAGGACGGGCGCATCATCGGCGACTTCGAACCGGGTGTCGAAGCCGACCAACTCGGCGGGGACGATCCGGGTCGACTGGTGCCGGCCATGCAGGAGGTGGGACTGCTGCTGCCCGACGGGAGTGCCGTACCCGATGTGAACGCGGAAATCAAGATCCTCGAGATGGGCGAACGCCACTTCGGCTTGACATTGCCGCGCGAGGTCGTGGAGCACGGCCCTCTCGCCGCCGTCAGCTTCGCCCCCTTCTAGCGTCGGCCGGCACGCGGCGCCGTGTACGCCCGGCCGACGGCTGCGGGCAGATCGCGGAAGGCGAGAACGACTGGGATGCCCAGTTCGGCGGTGCAGCGCGACGGCGACGCACCTTCATCCTCCGTGGCGGGCCCCAGGATGCGGCACGCACTCGCGCGACTATCGGCCCCGGGCGTTGTCGAGTTCGGCCGCCAGCACGGCCACTTCAAGCAAGTGGCTGAAGTACTGGGTCGCGTACTCGTCGTCAGCGATGGACGGGAGGATCCTCCTCAGGACCGTGATGCGATGATGAAGATCATCCCGGCGTCGGTCGTCCAGGTGGCGCTCCAATGCCACGGAGACGCAACCTGCGACCATGGTGTCCATCAACGCCGTGCACTCGCCCTCGGGCTCACGACCGATGAACCCCGCGGGGAACCGCAATCTTCTGAAGTCGTCCCACAGCCGTGACAGCTGATCTTGCTGTGTTCCCGTCATGCCCGTGATGACGTCTGACGTCGCGTGCGACGTCAGACAGTCACGAAGCAGTGGCGGTGGAGAAGCACAGGCGCAGACGGTCCCTTGTCCAATCGCAGGTGAACTCGATGCCGGATGCCCGGCCGATACGGATGGCTATGTTCGCGGCGGCACCAGCCGTGAGCCGACCGGTCGGGTCGTAGGCCGGGCGCTTGCCTTGAGCCGGGCTCTTGTTGACCCATGCGTACCCGTCGGTCCGCACGAACAGCGGTCCCGCGGTCCGGCCCGCCGCCCGCAGACTGCAGAGCAGTTCCTGTACGGCTGCCACCACGCAGTTCGTGGGGTCGGCGCGGTTCGGCGACAGGGACATCAGGTCGTCTCGCGCCCCGTCCTGTCGGCGGATCTTCACTGCCAGGCCTGAGCTTGCGGGGGTCAGGTCGGCGACATCGAGTGCGACCAGTTCGGACACCGTCGCGTCGCAGGCGTAACCAAGCAGGAGCAGGGCGGCCCCACGCCGGCCGGGGGCGCCGGTGCGGTCGATGGACAATGCAGCACGCAGGGCAGCCGCCGCGAAGTCGGGCTCGGTCACGACATCTCCTGACGGATCACATGAACACCGCTCGCCATGGCGGTCACCGCATGGCTGACGTCATCATGTCCGCTGCGGTAGTGGCCGACCACCGCATTACGAGCGAGCCGGGGCAGCCTGCGGCGCGACCTGTGGATTCCCCGCTCGACGGGGCACGCCGAGGGCACCGCCGTGGGATCAACGGGGTCCGGAGAGAACCTTGACCGCAAAGGGGCGATAGTCGTCGTCACTGTTCTCGGCGACGTATCCGAGCGCTTGCAGCATGGACAGGATCGCCGGAGCCATTCGTTCGTGAACGTTTCCCGCAGCTCTGATCACGGAAATGTTCGGACTCCCGGTTTGATAAGCCTCTCGGCTCGCACGGCGGAGCGCAGGATGTACCGCCCAGCTGAGCCAGATCCCTCCTGCGGCATCGTCGAAGGCGTCCACTTCGATTTCCAGCCCGCCGGCCGCCGTCTCCCAATCCGGCGCCTCATGGTTGTACAGAGCGAGCCCGAACTGGCCCAGATCCTCCCCTACCGCCTTGGCGAGTTCCCGAAGGCGGGCGGCCTCGCTTGGGCTGAGAGGCCGCAGCCCCCACTCGTTCTCTTCGTTCACGGGGGGCACCGTACAACGGTACTCAGAGCATCGCTTCGTGATCGTCCGGGGCAGTCGTCAAGCATCACCCGACGCCGGGCGGGACGGGCTTGGCCGACCAGGCACGTGCGTCGGGCCTGGGACCGGTGGTCGACCGTGGCTGACCGCTCGATGTGGCACGGCTGTGGCAGGCCGCCCTCCTGTCAGACCCATCCGTCATGCTCTGGATCGTGGATGAGAACGCCTTCTGGCAGTTGATCGAGGACTGCAAGCCGGGGACGCCGGACCCGGACGCCGAGCAACTCGTGGCAGCTCTGACGTCACGCCTGGTCGAGGGTCCTTTGGCGACAGTCAAACAGTTCGCAGAACAGTTGTCGTGGGCGCTGTACCGGCTGGATCGCAGGGAGTATGGGCACAACGTGTCGGGCGACGCCTTCCTGTACACCCGGGCCGCCGTCGTTGCTGCCGGCCGAGGCACGTACGACCGCGTCCTTCGGGATCCGGCAGCGTTCGAGCCCTTCGCCACTGGCAACGTCTGGGCCGAAAGCTTGCTATACGTTCCAGATCGGGCGTACGAGCACCTCACCGGCGAGGAGTGGGGTCGCCGGACGCGCTACTCCTATGAGTCCTACTCCAACACCAAGGGCTGGGCCCGTTCATAGAACCCGGCTCTGCTGCGCAAACCCACGGGGGCCGGCCAGCCGTGCAGTTGGACGCCAGCCGCCGTCACCTGCCTGTAAGTTCGGGCCGGGCTTCGTTTGCCCTGTAGGGAGGTGCCAACACGGGCGGCCTATGGCTGGTCTCTTCCTGCCTGCTTCTGTGGCCATCCCCCCCCCGCGTTGAAGTCATCCGGTGATGTCAGCCACGACCGGGTGGGCGCCTAGATGGGGTTGAACCGGTCCGCCATTCATGTGTCACTGGGCTGCAAGTCTGCAGCCCCTTCAGAGCGACGAGTGCGCATCGTCGACTCGCATTCGGCAGACGGCCAGTCCCGTATGTCGGCGACGGCTGAAAAGTGGACCGGTAGCGACGCTTGAAAGTTGACCCCCTTCAGGGGTCTGGCTCGTTGAGTCAGGCCGGGAGGAGTGGTG